>NZ_JAUQTZ010000122.1:0-18825 GCF_059803845.1 Rhizobium sp. UFLA01-1127
TGACGCCTGAAGCATTACAAATATGGAGAGAACGCCTGACCGCTCTGCGCTCAGACGAACGAGGCGAAATCATCAACTGATGCGAGGCGACACGCATCGTGTGCTCATTACGCGATCGAAACGCTAAAAGGAGACGGCAGCTTTTCGTCCCGATCTGCTAAGCTGGCTACATGGAGAGCTGCTGCTTCAATTCACCCAGGATGGTGATGAGCGTCTGTTTGCGATCGAGATTGTAGGCTTGCGATACATTCAGCCGCTCGGTGGTCTCCGAATGCAGCCGTGCCAGCCTTTCAGCCGTCGAAATCGAGCCGTCGAGCGCAGCCGCTCTCGCTCGTTCGATGATGTCATCGCCGATATGCGACAGGAAGAAGCCGAAGATCGTATCGCTGTCTTTGCCGGAAAGCGCATCGGCCAGACGATGCATCGCCTTGCGGGCGGCCGGCCCTTCGGCCGAAAGCACCTGACGATAGGCGTCGATGATGTCTCCGCCGCCGTAGTTCAGGAGCTTGAGCGCCTCGCTGACGCTGCCCTTTGCGGCCGGAAGCAGGTCGCTCCCCTGCCCGCTCGGTACGCCGAGATTTTCGAGCGCCATACGCAAGGCATCGTCTCCGAGCGGCGCGAGCTTCAAGGGCAGGCAGCGCGAGCGTATCGTCGGCAGAAGCCGTCCCGGCGCATGCGACAGCACGAGGAACAAGGCGCGTTTCGGAGGCTCCTCAAGGATTTTCAAGATAGCGTTGGCCGCGCTGCGATTGAGATCGTCGGCCGGATCGATGATGACGATCCGCCAGTTGCCCGTGCCCGAGGTCTGCGAAAAGAACTTTCCGGCGCGGCGCACCTCGTCCACGGTGATTGCGGATTTCACCTTGCCGGTCTTGTCGTCCACCGGTCGGCTCAAATGCAGCAGATTATGCGACGCGCCGCCGGAAATCTGCCGGCTGACCGTGGATGCCGGGTCCGGATCGCCGATCGTCTCCGGTGCCGATGCTGGATCGGGATGGGAAAGAACGTGATTGGCAAAACGAAAGGCGAGTGTCGCCTTGCCAATGCCTTCAGGCCCCTCAATCAGCATGGCATGGTGACCCTTGCCGGAGCGATAGAATTGCGCAAGGAAGGCTTCCGCCTCCTCATGGCCGAAAAGCTTCACGTTGTCCTGCGGAGGAATAGCGCCGTCGAGAACGCCCGGCCGTTCGTCACTCATTGCGCCGCTTCCGATCTTGCTGCGGCGATACCCTTGGCTGCAAGCCGTTTGTCCACGATACCGGCTATTTCTTCCGCGATCTTGTCCTCCGGCCGTTGCGCGTCGATGACGTGGCAACGCTCCGGCTCGCGGGCGGCGATATCGAGGAACGCCTCGCGGCGCTTCTCATGGGTCTGCATCTCTTCTTTCTCGAAGCGATCGGGCGCGGCGATGGCTGAGGCGCGCTTGCGCGCCCGCTCAAGGCCGACTTCGGCGGGAATGTCGAGAATGAGCGTACAGTGCGGAATGACCCCATTGACCGCAACCCTTTGCAGAGCCTCGATATAATCCGGCTCGAGATTGCCGGTCACACCCTGGTAGACGCGCGAGGAATCCATGAACCGGTCGCAAAGCACGATGGCGCCGCGCGCGAGCGCCGGGCGAATGACATCTTCAACGTGATCGTTGCGGGCAGCAGCAAAGAGAATGGCCTCCATGCGCGTGCCGAACATCTCCGCAGCCCCCGAAAGCAGGACGTGCCGCACCGCTTCTGCGCCCGGCGATCCGCCAGGCTCGCGTGTGACGAGAACTTCATGGCCACGCTCGCGCAACCGTTCAGCTAGGTGACGGATCTGGGTGGATTTGCCGGCCCCTTCCCCGCCTTCGAAGCTTACGAATAATCCGTTTACGTCAGCCAATGATTATGTCCTGCACTTTTCGCGTATCGTCAGTTCGGTACGCGATACGCCTCCTGTTTAACCCAAGACAAGTCCCGGTGGAACCATAGATGTCTCGGTCTCCAACACTCTATATGGGTGTGAACAGAGATTTCGCGAACCGTACGGCCCACTCAGCTCGGCAAAGGCTTGTCCCACAGCCAGGAGAACAAGAGCGACTCGGTCAACTCGATCAGGGCATCGAATGCGCGGCGGCCCAATGTGCCCTGCGCGACCGATTCCCTCGTGTAGAGCGGCAGTTCACGCACCAGCCGCGCACCAAGGAACACGCGAAGGGTTCCCGCTTCGTAGCCCGCCGCCACCGGCGCGGTCAGAGGCCAGCGATAGACGATGCGTGCTGACAGCCGATCCGGCGTTTCCACGGGGACATAGACATCGACAGGTATCTTTGCCTGCAGGCCGACTGTCGATACAGCGCCGCCATAGACGCTGGCATCGCCGATCACATCGCCTTCGGCAAATATACGCTGGCTCTTGAAGTTGCTGAGGCCCCATTCAAGGACGCGGCGCGTCTCCTCGATGCGTTCCTTGTCGCTCTTCAGGCCTCCCAGCGCCAGGAACAGCCGGCGGCCGTCGCGCTGAATGGAGGCGACGATCGAAAAGCCCTCGCTTTCGGCAAAGCCGAGCCCCAGACCATCCACGCCGATATTGAGCAGAAGCATCGGGTTCTTGTTGCGCTGATAGATCTTGTTCCAGGTGAAGTCGGCCTGCCCGAAATATTTGTAAAGATCCGGGTGCTTTTCCTGCAGGTCCTGTGCCAGCATCACCATCTCCCGCACGGAGACCTTGCTGCCGGCGTTGGGATCGCTCGTGTCGGGCAGACCGGTGGAATTGGTGAAGATCGACCGGGTCATGCCGATCTCCCTTGCGCGCGCCGTCATGCGCCGGGCGAACTCGCTTTCGCTGACGGACATGCCTTCCGCCAGAACGATGCAGGCATCATTCGCCTGCTGGACGGCGACACCTTGGATCAGGTCGCCGACGCGTATGCGCGATTTCAGCGCCGCAAACATCGTCGAGGCGCGCGAGGGGGCGCCTCCCGTCCGCCAGGCGTTCTCGGAGACGGGATATTCGGTATCCGGGCCGATCTCCCCTCGCCCGATCGCGTCGAAAACGACATCAAGCGTCATCAGCTTCGCAAGCGACGCCGGCGAAATCAGCTGATCCTCGTTCTTGGCAAGCAGGATAGTGCCGGTCGATGCCTCGATCATGAATGCCTGTGCGGCTTTCGTATCGAAGGCGCCTGGCGTGGCCGGCTGCGCAAACGCCGCGACATTGCCGATTCCCAGGAGAAAAAGGAACAAAACAATCAAGCGCTTTGGCATATCGTCCCCTTCATCCGACCATCGGCACGATTATTTTCGAGTATGATGCCGAAAAGTGCGAGCGGTTTTCGGGCGACATCATGCTCTGCGTTTATGATTCTGGTGCCGGGTTAAGATTCAGGCAATGACGCCGATCAATCGACCTGCGTCGTAGCCTGATGCTGACGACGATAGGACGAGAGGATCGATTCCCGCGTGAGCCCGTCATTGCGAACCATGACGGCATCGAAGGCGAGATTGACATAAACGGTCTTGACCGGCGCTTCCTGATAAGCCGCAACGGCCGAACCCAGGGATTGGTCCCGGCCTGCCAAGCGCCGCGACATATCCGGCCGCTCATAGGGGATCGGACCGATCCGTGGCAGTACGACAGTAGCAGGATCCATCGACTGCGCCGCAGGCATAGGGCCGCCGTTCCACTCCATGGGTGGCGGATTATTCCGCCTGTTGCCGCCATAGCCCGCATCCGGCGTCGAGTCGGTGAAAGCTGTCGTCGCATAAGGCGACTGGCGCGGAATGGGCGCGATCGCCGGCGCCGCATCATAACGGCGCTGCTGGCGGCTTGCACGAAGCGGGGTTTCGGAATCAGGCAACTGATCCGCCGTCATACGGCCCGCCGACGCGACCATCACACCTGTCGCGATCTGGCCGCCCGGATTGATGCCGGGCAGGCGCGAACCCTTCGGGATGTAGGAGGCCATCAGATAGGGCTCGTCGTGACCGTCCATGCGGGCGCGGCCGACATATTGCACGCGCACGTCGCCGGTGCCGCTGTGCTGGAGATCGAGCATCTGCGCGGTCTTGTTGGAAAGGTCGATGATGCGGCCGGGATGGTATGGTCCGCGATCGTTGACGCGCACGATGATGGAAGAGCCGGTTTCGACATTGGTGACACGCGCATAGCTCGGTAGCGGGAAGGTCGGATGTGCTGCGGTCAGCGACTGCTGATCGTAGACTTCACCATTGGCGGTCAGGCGACCATGAAACGCCGAGCCGTACCAGGACGCGATGCCGACCTTGTTATAGCCGAAATCTTCCTTGGGATAGTACCACTTGCCCTTCACCTGGTAGGGGTTGCCCACCATGAAGCGGCCGCCGCCCTTCGGCACCGGACCGTTGTTGACGACGCGAGGGCTTGCCTTCACGCCATATTCCTTTTCGGAGAAATATTCCTTGCCGTGATGGCGTGTCGAGGCGACCTTCTGAGACGTTCCGCAGGCGGTGATGGTCACGCACATCACCGAGAGAGCAAACCAACGCATACCCGTTGCGTATGTCACTGCGCGATTTTCGAATTTCATCTGTCCCAAGCCGCTACTCATTACTTTGACGGAGGTCTGATACCGGTACGTCCCTCATTCCGGTATGCTGCTACGCTCCAATCACCTAACGGTGCTTTAATCATGATTGCAGTTTGTCCATTTTGCGATGCAAATTGAGCGCACCGAAGAATTTCCGAAGATCATGGTTAATGCTCAGTAAAGCTCTGCTGGTTGCAAGTCGTGTCGGTCACGACCGTCTCGCTCCGATAATGGTCTGCTTTCTGATCGACACCGGTCGTTCCGGATTGCAACAGATGCATCCGGTTTGTCATCTTAGTGGGATTTTGATGGACCGATTTGGCGCAGTTCTTTCAAGTGTTTGTATCACGGTGCATCAGCAGTTCGTCGTGATAGATATCCCCGACTCTACCGTCCCGATAATGTGCTGCAGCTTATCCGGGTTGCGGATACAATAGATGGCGACGACTTTTTCCCGCTCTATCTGCAGCGCAGTAGTCTGCACGACATTGCCGCCCTCTATGGTGACGAAGCCGGGCAAGCCATTGATGATGGCATAGTGGATCAGTTGCGAGGGCTGCTCGCGGAAAATTCCCGCCAGCTGCTCATGAAGCCGCATGGTGGCGGAAAGCCCGATATGTGGTCGCTGCGATGTCGGCACCCTGCCGCCGCCGTCGGCATAGACGACGACGTCTTCGGAAAGCAGGGCCTGAAGAGAGGCCATGTCTCCCGTTCTCGACGCCGTGAAGAAGGCTGCGGCAAGCTTGAGCCCCTGTTCCTTGCCGATGGCGAAGCGTGGCCGGGCCGCGGTGACATGTGCCCTCGCCCGGCTGGCAAGCTTGCGACAGGCGGCCGCTTCGCGGCCGATCGCCAAGGAGACACCGTCGAAATCCATGCCAAACACGTCATGCAGGAGAAAAGCGGCCCGCTCCAAAGGCGAAAGACGCTCGAGCGCCAGCATCAGCGGCATGGTGATATCGTCAGCGGCATCGCCGTCCTCCGGATCGAAGATCGGCTCCGGCAACCAGGAACCCACATAGGATTCCCGGCGACGGCGTACCGATTTCAGCTCGTTCAGGCAAAGCCGGATGACGATGGTCCTCAGGAATGCCGCCGGTTCGCGGACTTCGGCACGATCGGCTGCCAGCCAGCGCAGCCAGCTGTCCTGCACGATATCCTCGGCATCCGCGACCGATCCGAGCATCCTATAGGCAAGCCTGACAAGCCGCGGACGCAGCTCGGAGAAAATCGGGTCCGACGTCACCTTACTCATGGGCTGCAAACTCGCGTGCGAATGGATTGACGTCGCGGCCGCGCGCGAACTGCAGCGCCGTCAGCGCCACTCGTCGCCCAAGATGATGGGCTGTGGCAAGATCGGATGCCGGCGGCGCAGTCTCCGGACCTTCGTCCGTATTCGCCTGCGCCGCGGCGCCAAGCCAGAAGCCGAGGCGGTTCATGTCTTCTTCCGAGCCTATCGAAGAGCAATTGGCCGGCGGCAGGTCGAGACCGACCCAATGCATTCCATGCTGGGCTGCGAAGATCACCATCTGCATCAGCGTCGAAAGCTTGTCACCGGATCGTGACCCAGAGGTAGTGAAGCCGGCGGCGATCTTGTCCTTCCACAAATAGCCCTTCGCGAGAACAGTGTTTGACGTCGCCTCCTGGAACCCTTTGAATGGCGCAGAGACCGCGCCCATATAAGTCGGCGACCCGAAAATAATCGCTTCCGCCGCATTGAGATCACCCCAATGGCGATCCACCTTGTCCACGGTCAACAGCATCGCCTCCACGCCATCAACCTCTTCGACCCCTGCCTTGACGGCTTCAGCCTGTCGGCCGGTATGTCCGTAGCCGCTATGATACAAGATTGCGATGCTCAGCCGGATCATTGTCATCTCCTTCGAATTTGGTGTTGCGAAGGACATGACAAGGCGTGGGCGCGGATTGTGACATGCTGGGGTTTTTTATGGGATTGAAGATATAGAGAAATGCCAGACCTGAGAGATAGGAGACGAATTGTACCGGAGACATGAACACTTTTCGTTTTTGGAGGGAGGTGTTGATGCCGTCGACAACCCGTTCGGCACGAGGTTGTTACCTATGTCTTAGGGACGGATTGTTACCTATGTGTCCGGGTCGGACAAGATGTATTTGGCGGAAGAGGTGGGATTCGAACCCACGGTACGGTTTCCCGCACGCCGGTTTTCAAGACCGGTTTAAAGTTACTGGTTAACTTGTGCTTTTTCCAATTTTCTGTCACATGTTGCAGCATTGTTGCAGGTTTCGAGGAAAAACAGCGTGGCGAGCCTTGTAAAGCGTGGTGGAAAGTGGACAGCGACAGCCCGGCTTCCGGACACATACAATGGGCCGTGTAAGTCTCGATCGATCTCATCGACGTTCAAGTCGAAGCGCGCCGCCCAGGTGTGGATCGACAGCACCGAGTCTGCCATGCGGCTCGGCACGTGGAAAGACCCCCGGCTTGAGCCGAAGCCCGGAACGTCGAAGGGCTACCTCGACCGTCCGTTCAAGGAAGCGATAGAGGATTACCGGAAGAGCGTCACGCCGAAGAAGAAAGGTGCGGACCAAGAGGTCGCTATGCTGAATATGTTGGCACGCCAATCGTTCGCAGCGAAGACGCTCCGAGAGATCGACATCGACGACTTCGTGGCCTATCGCGACGCCCGGCTTGCAGAAGGCCGTGCGGCATCGACGGTGCGCAATAACCTCAACACCGTCGCCACGATCTATCGGTGGCTGATCCATGAGAAGCGCGTTATCGTGCAGAACCCCATCGCGACGATGCGCGGGTTCCAGTACGGCATTCCCCAACCCAGTGATGAAGAGAGCCGAGATCGGCGCCTCCAGCCTGGCGAAGAAGAGCGCATCTGGTCGGAACTGACAGGAGCGACGTGGCAGAACCGTCAATGGCAGGCGCTGTTCCCGGTGCTCCTCGACACTGGGATGCGCGTCGGCGAAGCCCGAAAAATTCTCGCTGGATGGGTTCGGCGGGAGTACGGCTTCATCGTCATCCCAAACTCCAAGAACAACTCCCGGCGATACGTCGCGCTCTCAGACAGGGCTTACGAATGCTTGCTACGGCAGGCGGAAGGGGAGCCCGACGACGGTCGAGTTTTCCGGTTCGGCAAGTCGTCCTGCGAACACGAGTGGCAGAAAATACGGGTAGCGGCGGGATGTCCTGACCTTCGAATTCATGACCTCCGGCACGAAGCTTTGAGCCGTATGGCGGCGAACGGCGCAGACCTCAAGACCCTCATGAGGCAATCAGGCCACAAGACTGTGGCAGTTCTGATGCGGTACTTGAATCCGACGAAAGAGGAGCAGAGGGCCCGCCTTTTCGGCAGCGCAAGCCTCGCGACGTCGACGTCGGATCCGATCGAAGTCGCTCAAGGGGATTCGCGGTCTGATCGGGCGGCTTGACTTCGGGGAGGAAACGGAACATTAAGAGAACATTCGTATTCTCCTGAAGCTGGCTGCGAGTCGGGCTTACGGTTGTATCGGCTTTGGATAGTCGAAATCACCGTTTGAAGAATCATGTCTGCGGCCATACAGATTCAACCAGTTTACTTTTCAGGTGTGCCATGCGTGATTTCATCTCACTCTTCGCCGGAGCCGGAGGACTGGATATCGGTCTTGAAGCCGCCGGGTGGAACTGCCGATACGCCTCCGACATAGACGACGCCGCCGTCGCGACGATGCAGGCAAACCAGTCGGCCCGGACCATGATAAACGGTCGTCCGGTCTTCGGCGGTACCCTTATCGAGAAGGCGGACGTCCGCGCCCTTAAGGGCAAAGACATTCTAGGTTCCATCGGAGCCAGACGTGGAGAAATTCCGCTGCTGGCTGGCGGTCCGCCATGTCAATCTTGGAGCAGCGCAGGCCACCAGCTTGGATTCCAAGATCCCCGAGGGCGTCTCTGGTCTGACTTCGTCAGGCTGGCTGACGAACTCGATGTTCGCTTCATGCTCTTCGAGAACGTGCGGGGGCTGCTGACTGCGCGCGGCGAGGACGGTGTGCCGGGCTCGGCGTTGAACACTATCAGGTCGAAACTTCTTGAGGTTGGCTACCACACATCGGTTTCCCTTCTGAATGCCGCCGACTACGGTATTCCGCAGCGTCGTGTCCGTCTTTTCATCATAGGTTATCGAAGCGGTGACGAACCCACTTTTCCTCTTCCAACGCACGCGAAGACGCTGGGCGACAGGGACGTCGACCGGCGGCCATGGGTATCGATGCGCGAGGCATTGACCGATATAGTTCCGGTAAGCGATGGCGAGATCATTCTCCCTAGCGGGAAACTCCGAAGTGAGCTCGAACAGCTCGAACCGGGGTCCGGGGTCAAGAGCATGGGCAAACCCGAATCGACACGTCCTGGCGGACACTGGGGATACAAGCAGGGAGCGTTCCTGGCAGACCCCTCTCTTCCCGCCCGAACCGTCACGGCTGGCGCGCAGCAAGATTGGCTCAAGGACCCTCAGCATGGCATCCGGCGACTTGCGCCGCGAGAATGCGCGGCGCTTCAGACGTTCCCTAAGGACTACATCTGGCCGGAAAAACTGGCTGACCAGTACCGGGTGATCGGCAATTCCGTTCCGCCGCAGCTCGCTGCCGTTGTGGGAGCGAGCCTTATCGTACACGCCGAAAAGACGACGTCGACGTCTAGGAAGGCGAGCATGGTGCTCTCCCCTCTCGATGTCCGTTTGCAGGCGGCCATCGCCTATACCCAGCGGGAGGAGATGAGAAATGGAGCCTCCCGGCGTGCGGCACCTGCGAAACGTAAGATGCGCATGGCGGCCGGCTGAACCATGCCATCTCCAGAAGTTAAGCAGCTCAATGCACAGAATGCCGCTGCCGCGAAGCGGATCTACATGGCCAGTCGAGACCCACAGACGGGAGCCGATGATTGGAACGAGGCACTCCGGCAGGCTCGTAAAGTCGTCGCTTCTGCATTGAGAGCGTCAGACTATCTGCGAGCTCCGGAACGTGCGCTTCTTCAGTCCGGTGTACATATGATGACGTTCCGAAATCTGCTCGCGCCTCCCGTGAGTCAGGACCAGTTCGATTTGCTGTGTCCGAGTTGGTCGAAGCGTACCGAGCATCCAGACCGACGGCTGACTCAGGCGGCGGCGGAGGAAGCCGCTGCGGTCGTCCTGCAATGGTTACACAAGGCAGCGGCTCCTTGGCTGCAAACCGGACGAGCACCGACGCGGGCAGAGCTGCGCGGCGCTCTGAATCGGGCGTCGTTTTTCATTGCGGCGCAGCGAGTTCAGACTATCCAGCGCGGACGTCTGGCTGCTGGGCAGGAAGGTGCGGTTGTCGCTCTTCTCGAAGAGCTTGGTTGGGAACGACGCCCGTCGAGGCTAATCGACACGAGAGCGGCAGTCGATCCGATGACCTTCATGCACAAGACCAGGTTCGCTACGAAAACCACCACGCCGCAGGAGGTAGATATCGCCTGCGGACTCCGTGGCACGGTCGTCGCCGCGATCGAGTGCAAGGTTACGAACGACGAGACGAACAGCATCAAGCGGATCAACGACGTCCTTAAGAAGGCAACGGCTTGGCATGACCATTGGGGAAGTTTCGTCGAGACAGTCGCTATCCTCCAGGGCGTTATCGCCGCGAAGGACGTCGACCGGCTGACAGACGCACGCGTGCACGTATTCTGGTCGCATGACCTTGGAGCCTTCCGCGACTGGATATCGGAGCGAGTATAAAGGAAGCGCAGGCCTGCGCGATGGAGCTGGGGGGAGCCGGTGAGACTTGAGCGCGTAACGGTAAAGAACTTAAAGGGACTGAAAGAGGCAGAACTGTCTCCTAGGTCGTTTTCATGCCTGGTTGGCGAAAACAACGCGGGAAAGTCCACGACCCTGCAAGCTATAGTCTACGGCCTGAACCGACCGTCTAGTTTGTCGCCGTCGCTGCACTACGATCCGAACGAACCGATAGAAATCATCTTTGCGTTTGCAGATGTCGGTCCCAGAGATTTGCTTCGACTGACCGACGAGCACCGAGTTAAGATTGAACCTCTGGTGGATGACGGTAAGCTCTCGATCCGAGTATTGTACCCGGTCGGAGACAAATGCGAAGTTACGGTAGCGAAGCTGGTCCCGACGGATGGGAGGTACTCACAAGAGGCGATTACGGAACTACTCAAAGGCAAGCAGGGAAACGCTGTCCGTGCGGCAGTCTTGGAAGCGTTCCCGGAGTTCGAGGGCGGCCTCCCTGAGGCGCTTAACATTACCCAGGCCAAGGCGCATCTTCAGGAGAGGATTGCCCAGCTCGGCGCTGAACACTTCGAACTGAGTTGGAGTCCACTCCCTTCTGGTATCAGTACCTCAATCTCGAAGCTGCTGCCGGAGCCCATATATATTCCGGCAGTCAAGAACCTGGCGGACGATCTCAAGACCAGCCAATCCACCTCGTTCGGACGACTTCTCGGACTGCTCCTTGAGGATCTGACTCCTGACCTCGGCGCGATCAACGAGTCACTTAAGGCGTTGGATGCCTTGCTGAACCGCGTGACCATTGGTGCGGCGATTTCGGATGAAAGGCATCAGAAGGTTAGGGATCTTGAGAGCACAGTCGAAGGCTTTCTGGGGGAAAACTTCCCATCGGTGAAGGTAGAATTGAACATACCTCCTCCCGAGTTGAAGGCCATCCTCAATTCGGCACAGATTTACGTGGATGACGGCTCGAAGGATCTCGTTGACAATAAGGGAGACGGCATCAAACGTTCCTTGACCTTCGCCCTTCTGCAGGCCTACGTGTCCCACATCGGCGTCGATGTCGGCGATGAGAACACACCGCTGCCCCGTCCACTGATCTTCCTGTTCGAAGAGCCGGAACTCTATCTGCACCCAAAGTCCCAGCGCGTGCTCTTCAGAACGCTGGCCCGGATTTCTTCCACTTACCAGGTAATCGTTACAACCCACTCGCCGCTGTTCTTCGAACCCGGCGTAACAGCTTCGTTCGTCCGCGTGGCGAAAGAGCCGGCGGAGCCCAAACCCGTAGGAAAACTCTACCCGGTCGAGTTCGCCCTGGATGCGGACAAGTCGGATGTCTTCAAGATGGCCCGCTTTGAAAACGCGGACGCCGCATTCTTCAGTAGGCGTGTGGTTCTGTTCGAGGGTGAGTCGGATGACGCGTTCTGCCGACATGTCGCCAAAACCCTCAGCGCTGAGTGGGACTTTGACAGTAGAAATATATCAATGGTCCGCGTCTCGGGCAAAGGCAATTTCCTTCGTTTTCGTAGGTTCTTCGAAGCGTTCGGCATAGATGTGAAGATCGTCGCCGACCTCGACGCGATCTTTGACGGCTTTCAACACCTAGGCGCGCCGCAAGAAGCGACCGGACTACGTGCCACGGCATTCCAGACCATCGATGCACGCGTCGCTGAGCTGGGGACGCGAGCAGAGCCCGCGCCTAGGCAGATCAAAGACAGAGTGCAGCAACAGAGCTGGCGCGCTCGCTACGATGCTGCGAAGGCAGCGCTGCGGGCAATGCAGGTGAGCGGTACGGTAGATGAACAGACTCTCCAGCAAATGGACGATCTTTTTGTCTGGGAACATGACATCGCCCGAATTCGCTGCTGTCGCGAGGACCAAGCATCCAGGAATGCTATCCTACCACTGCTGGACTGCCTCAGAACGAATGGCATTCACGTGCTATCAAAAGGTGCCATCGAGGACTATTACCCGGCGGCCGCGCCAACCTCAGGCCCGAAGCCGGAACGCGCGTTGGCAGCATGCCGGCTGGTTCTCGATGAAGCTACGGCCGCCGCATTATCGACGAGCTTGAGGGACGGACGCCCTAGCGAACTTTTCGAGATTTTCGAGAACATATTTCAATCCTAGCGCCCGGCATCGACCGGCGGGGTTGACCTCCGCGTGGTACTCATCGAGCATTGAAAAAGCCGCGGTCAAAGGGTGGGGACCCTACGCGGCTTTTTTGGAGAACGTTCAATCATGTTGAACAACGGCGCTGAAATTGTAAAGACCCACCGAACGGTCTCTTGAGCTCCCGGCTGGCATATCAGCCAGCCGATCAACAAAATTTCTCTGCCCTGAAATGTCAACAAATTTGGACGAGGGACCGGGACAGGTTGCTGTGTCTTGACTGGTGCGTCGATCCCGACGACATCGACCGGCATGTTTCGCTTCCCCCCGCAAAGTCGGCGAAGGCTGCCCGCGTTCAGGCCACCATCGTTGCCGATGCTATCATGTCGGCTCGGCGCGAGCCGCATCGACGTACCTCCTATTCACGACGCAAGAGCTGGTGGACGGATAGCAACCGATACCGGGATAGGGACTTTACCTATGATACCGTTGTTCCCGCTGTGGATGCTCTCGTTGCAGCGGGAATCCTTGTCGATCATGATCTGCAGCCTGCGGGACGGCCGACGGGCGTCCAGTCCAGCTTTCGTCCGGCGTCTTGGCTTGCTGGCACCGATACGCCGAACCCGCACCGAAGATCGGGCGAGCTGATCCGGCTGAAGGATACGACTGGTGCCTTGATCGGCTACCGGGATACCGAACGGACCCATCGGGAGCGAAAGCTCCTGGAGAGGGTGAACGAGCTCATCCGCGACACAAGGATTGCCCTGAATTCTCCGGAAGCCGTGCTTGACGGCGACAAGATCTGTTTCGGCGCGCATGCGGTGTACCCGGAGATGGTTTCGCTCTACCGCGTGTTCAACGGCGGCTGGACGTTGGGTGGTCGGTTCTATGGCGGCTGGTGGCAGTCGGTGAAGTCGAAGGACCGGAAGCACTTCGTTCTCGACGGCCAGCACACGGTCGAAGTCGATTACGAGCAGCTTCACCCGCGACTGCTCTATGCGCTCGCCGGAGAACATCTGGAGGGAGATGCATATACACTTCCCGGTTGGGACCGGAAGATATGCAAGATTGCGTTCAACGTCCTGCTGAATGCCCCTAGCTATGGAAAAGCTCATGGCGCGCTGCTTCCCCATCTGGACGAATGCAGGATTTCGGCGAGAGACCTTATCCGGGACATTAAAGCCCGGCATCCTAAGGTGGCCCGGTACTTTCATAGCGGCGTTGGGCTGCGGCTGCAGAACGTCGACGCCGAAATGTGCCGCTTCGTGCTGGCCGAAATGTCCGTGAAGAAGGGCGTCGTCGTGCTGCCGGTCCACGACAGCTTCATCGTTCCGGAGACGGTGAAGGACGAACTCGTTGCGACAATGAAATCGGCCTTTGACCGAGCAACCGGAACTGTCGGAAATATGTAAGTGAAATCAGATGGTTGAGGCGGAAATGGACTACAAACGCACGGCGGCTGGGAGCACCGGGAGCACCGGGAGCACCGGGAGCACCGGGAGGCATCACAGGTACGTGATGCCTAGTCGTCCTTCCGGACGACATGGCCCTGCCAGGGTGCCGCGCGGAAGCCCTCGGAGAGTCCCCAGACAGGGCCGAATGCTATGGAGCGCGAAGCGCGGAATAGCTGTATTCGGACCATACACCTTGTTTCCGGTTCCGCCGGTGCTGACGATTCGTGTAACCGGATTGTCGTCGTTCCCGAGCCCGCTGCATGTCGTACCAGTTCTTGCGAATCGAATTGTTCTCCCGCAAAGGAAAGGCAGGACGCGGCACGTCCTTCGTTTTCGATGAGGTCGAGCGCCGTCCGGAAGCCTCCCTGCATGTCCCGGAGCCGGGAGAGCCGACCGTCGTCTACGGCCTCGGCGTCCCGGCCCTCCGTGCACTTCACGACGCCCGCGCGGCGTCTTCCAGGACGACAACGAAAGCAGGGAAGACCCGTGCGGTCCGCACGGACCAGAACACCCTCGCGGGCGTCGTATTGAGCTACCCAGTGCCGATGGCGCAGTACCGGGAGAGCGCCGACGTCCGCCGCGATTTCGACCGCTGGCAGGCGCGGTCTGTCGCCTGGCTCCGGGACCGGTATGGTGACGGGCTCGCTTCCGTTGTCCGGCATGAGGACGAAGGCTATCCGCATCTACATGCCTACGTCCTCCCCGACGTCGCCGACGCCGAAATGCGGGCGTCGCTCTTGCATCCGGGATTCGTCGCGAAGTTGGCGGTGAAGGATGCGGGGGCGCAGGCTGGCGAAGACGAGAAAGCTTTGAACAAGCGGGGAGATGCCGCATACAAGACGGCGATGCGGTCCTGGCTTGATGACTATCACACCAAGGTGTCGCAACCTTGTGGCCTGACCCGGCTGGGGCCGGGAAAGCGTCGTCTCACGCGCGCCGAATGGCAGCACGAGAGGAGCCAGGCTCGGGCTTTACGCGCGTCCCTCGATCGCGCTGCAGTGGTCAAAGGCAAGGTCGAATCCTTCGTCCGGGAGAAGCGGACCGAAAGTGAAACCTTGATCTCGACGGCGGCGTCGGATGCCGCCGCGCTGCGTGCAGAGGCTGACGCCGCGCAAGCCGACGCGGCCCGACGTCTGGCGGAAGCCAAGGCCGCTACGGATGCCGCCAAGACCGCGCACGACAAAGCCGTGGCCGAGCAACGCAAGGCGAAGTCCATGATGTCCCGCGTTCGGGAAGAGGCCGCGCGTGTTCGCGCGGCGTCGGCCCGACTGCAACGGCTGCCCTCGCTCCTGCGGACGGCTCTCGACGGTTTCCGAAAGTCGGCGGTCGCCGACCGCATCCGCGCTACGGTGGCCGTCGAAATGGATCGGCTGCGCGACCAGGCGTCGTCCGCCGACCGCCGCGCCGATGCCGCCGACAACCGGGCCAGAGCCGCCGAGGCCGCCAGCAGGCAGGCGGAGGATCGTGCCCGGACTCTCGACGGCGCACTCGCGGAGACGGCTGCGCAGCGCGACGCCGCGCGCCGCGAGGTGCAACGTCTCCGCCCCCCAGAGCCGGGGCCGGCTCTGGGGCCGGGGTTCCACATAAAGCCGACGCCGGGACGGCGCTGAGCCGCTTCCGGCTCCGGGGTGCCCGGACGCCGAAACCCTCCCGAAATCGCCGGAATCCAAAAATGCGGACGCCAGAAGTGGCCTTCTAAGCGCGTCCGGGCGACGTCGCCCTATCCTGGCCCCCCCGGATCTGCGCCGAATGCCCTCGTCCGGGCGTCGCGACGTCCGTGCGAGTTTGCGTCGAATCCAGCCGGCACGCATGATGATGGAGTATTGGAGGCGTCGGCATGAGCGAGGAATCGGAAGACAAGCGGAAACGACGCCGGACATGCATCGACGAACTGCGGCGCGATCTCGCCCGACGCCGCGAACGCCGAGCTGACCCGGCAGTGAAAACGATGTTGCAACTGCTCGCGCTGCTCTCCGCCGTGCTGGCCCTTGCGCAGCCAGCCGAGCCAGCGTTCGACATCACTCCTCGTCCGCGACGCCGGACGCGGTATGACCCGCCGCAGGGGTATGGGCTGGGTCGCGACGCGTGGGCTCGTGAGCGCGGACTCGATCCGCAGCCGGATGCCGTCCTCTCGACGTCGGAGACGCCCATGCCGCGCTTGCGGCCGGCTCTCAAGTCGTGGCGGCGTCTGGTTCGTGAGCTCGACTCTCCGTCGCCGCGACGTCGCGAGTTCGCCCGCGTCGCTCTTGAGCGGCGTCTGCCTTCCCTTTGTCATGACTGGTTGCGCAGGCAGGCCGCGAGCGACGACCACAGCCAGCTCCGAATCCTTGGGATCGGCGCAGGGCCGGCGGAGCTCGTGCAGCGCGCCATGACCGCCGCGCGCGTCGAGAGCATCCACGAACCGGAGCCACCGTCCCCGGTTCCAGCGATGAACCCTGACGTCGAGGACGAAGAGAACGCCAGGCCGGGACCCGGCAGGCGCTAGGAGATGACGTGATGATATACGTAACCGAAAACGAAGCCGACGTCGATGCCGGGGCGATTCTCGGCCATCTGTCGGCAGACCAGCGGCAGCACCTCGCCGAGCTCGACGCCGCGTACGTTGAGCTCCTCTCGTGCGACGCCGCCGACAAGGACGACGTCGAGGCTCTGGCCGAGGCTGTCGTCGCATTCTACGACGAACTCGCAAAAGCGGACGTTGGGCACGAAAGCCGGCCCTGACGGCCTGAATCCAAAAATGAGGACGTCTGGGAAGGCCGTAGGAGGCGTTCTCGCGACGTCGGCGGGTAGTAACCGCCCCCGATTCGACGCTGATTCCGGGAAATTCCGTGCGTCACGAAAACCGGCTTGACGCTGGAATCGTCTGCTCTGGCCATTTTTCTGTGGCGGTCGTCGTCACAGAGAAACGAGAGATGAGCATGGACATGAATCGAAATATCGTGACGGGATCGCCGCTACGAAATGCAGCCGCGATACTGTTGGCCGATGCCCTGACGGAGACCGCAACGGAAACCGGTCCCCTGACGGAAAAGATTTCCGTGACGGACGCCGTGTCGGAAAATCCGGTGAAGCGCAAGCGCGGACGTCCGCCGAAGGACGGCGAGGCGATGACTGCCGCCGAACGGTCGCGGCGGTATCGTAGGAAGAAGCGGCCCGCGTTGAAGAAGCGGCGCGTCGAAGTGTGCGGTTTGACTTTTGCTCGTGCCGAGAAAATCGCGGCTGAATCGGGCGTGTCGCTGGATCTAGTATTTTTACGCGGCGCTTTTGAAAGCCCCGCTTCATCTCGCCTCAGAACTGAAAGCGGTTCGTATGAAGGTTGAAAGTACCGCAGCCGCTGCGCATGAGAACGGGGCCTGATGGCCCCGCTTCTTTTTCAGTCGTTTGCCGCAACGAAAATGTCGAAGTGGCTGTCCGTTTCCTCGGCCCAGCAGCTATCGAGGCATGCTCCGCACCGCTTTTCTACGTGAAGCATGATCGCCTCGGCGACGTCGACGTCGTCCGGCATGTAGTCCCAGCCCTTGAAGTCCCGCGTCAGGAGTTCGGGCATGATGCATGACTGGCACCGCGCGCCGATCGTCAGCGTGAATGTCTGTCCTTCGAAGGTCGTTTCTGCTTCGTTGTCCATGTGCTGTCTTCCGTCACGCTGCCAGCTCGTCGAGTGCTCGTACGCCCATGCGCTGGACGTCGCGAGCCAATGTCTTCCCGGCTCCGGGGATGCGGGACCGGCGCGCGATCCGCTCGACGCCTGTCTTGCGCGACCGGATGACGACGGTCGCGAGGTAGAAGAGGACGCCTTTCCCGTCGCGGTGCGTCGTCTCGGTCACCAGAACGTCGAACGCGAGTCCCCGGATTGTCGTTGTCGTCGTCTCCATCGAGAATTCTCCTTAAAGTGTTGTAAAACAACGATTTTATAGCAGATTCAGAAGTTGGAGCCCAGGACGCAGCCGGTAGAGGACCAACAAAGATCTAACGGACGGGATTCCCGGCTCCGGGCGCGGCTGTAAGTGGGGTTGACGTTCGCCGTGCGCGCATAGGCTCTTTCGAAGGGCATGCCCCGCAAGGGGATGGCCGCAGCCCCTACGGGGCGTGAGTAGAGCGCGCACGGCGAACGTCACCGAGCGAAAAGGTTTCATGTCTATGCGGGAGACCCGGTCGCCGTAGGGGAGCGACACGAGACGCGCGGCTCGTGTCGCAGGGGTGAAGCATCGACATGGAAAAGAGTGAGGCTACCCCTGGCGGATGCTTTCGGATGTTTCACCACTGCCCTGCATAATGCGTTCGCAGATGATCGACGGCAACTTCGCAGGATTCTTGGTCTCGCATTCCCAGATGACGACTACACGCCATCCTAATGCGTCCATGTCATGCTTCACCATAGCATCGCGCGAGACGTTACGATCGAACTTGGCGGCCCAGAACTCCACATTGGATTTCGGATGTGTCGCCAGGCGACATCCTCCGTGGCGATGCCAGAAGCATCCGTGAACATAGAGGGCAATGCGGCGGCTCTTGAATACCAAGTCAGGCGTCCCC
This sequence comes from Rhizobium sp. UFLA01-1127, assembly GCF_059803845.1. Taxonomy (NCBI): domain Bacteria; kingdom Pseudomonadati; phylum Pseudomonadota; class Alphaproteobacteria; order Hyphomicrobiales; family Rhizobiaceae; genus Rhizobium; species Rhizobium sp. UFLA01-1127. Next base: position 18,363 of record NZ_JAUQTZ010000122.1, read on the forward strand.
GGTAGGGTCTTCTTGTGCAACCTGAACCGGAGGCCCATCGCATGGGCGGCCTTCCGGACGCGCAGCTCGGGTCGGGTGTCCTTGCTGCGGATGCGGCTCATGATCGCCGATCGCTTCTCGGAGGTGAATATATCCATCATGGTATCTCCGACCATGCTCTTGCGGGAAGAATGCGGCAAACTCGCGGAAGCCGTGCCGCCATCGACGTCGTACTTCGGCTGCTTCGTCGAGGAGAATCTTCCTCTAAGGCACTAATGTCGCGGTGCAACTCGAATCGGGACGCCGTGCAACACATATGCAGTTGCAGCATTGTTGCAGATAATTGTTGACAATGTTGCAGTTGAGCCCCGACGCAGGCTCATAATGTAAACGAAAATTGCCAAACACTATCATAGGGTTGTGGCGGAAGAGGTGGGATTCGAACCCACGGTACGGTTTCCCGCACGCCGGTTTTCAAGACCGG
>NZ_JAUQTZ010000123.1:0-18792 GCF_059803845.1 Rhizobium sp. UFLA01-1127
ACGGAAATCGGCGCACCACGCTCTTCCATCTACGAGCTCGTCAATCTCCTGCTCGGCCATGGCATGCTCGACTATCAGGGCGGCGATGGCCGAGTTTTTCTCGGCCGCCGTCTCTATTTTCTCGGAACCGCCTATGCCGAACAATTCGACCTGATGCGCGAGTGCGGCCGCATGCTGAGCGTGCTGGCGGAGGGAACGCGCGAGACAGCACAAATGTGCCTGCTGGAAGGCAATAAATATACGGTCGCCATGATGCGTGAGGGCATCCGCCCGTTTCGCATTTCGTCGAATGTTGGCGAGCTCGTCGCAATTCCGTGGACGGCCTCGGGGCGCTTGCTTGTCGCACATCTTACTGACCAGGAAATTCTCGATTTCATTCCGCCAGAGGATTTCATCCTGCCGAATGGCAAGCGGCTGGAGCCGGCCGATTTCATTACCCAAGTGCGCCAAGCCGCCGAAGACGGATATTTCACCTTCAACAGCGAGGTGGAGAATTTCACCCATTGCTTCGCCGTGCCGATCTATCAAGCCGATGGCGCGTGCATTGCGACACTTTGCCTGGTTACCCCGCGCGAAGATGGCCTGCGCAACCGCACCGCCTATCTCGACAGTCTCTTGAACGCGGCTCATGAAATCTCCGAAAAGCTTGGCTTTCGGTCAACGAAAGGCCGCCTCTTCGGCTCCTGAATCCGGGAGGATTTGTTTCGCGAAAGCAACCAAATGGAACTGAAAATCCACAACCGGGATGGTCGGATCGGACAGCCGGACTCGCAGGGGAGCGATCCCCGAAACATCAAAGGGTGACCGCGCTCCTGGGCTCCCCAAAAATGCGATGGTCGGCGCCGATCGTCGCCGATGGTCGCGCTCATCTTCGAGGCGCGGCCCGTTGGACGAGAATCGGATCGCTGTCTGAATCGAAAGTGTGCGTAAGCCGCTGGCTTCGCTCTCCGGATTGTTGCCACTCTCCCCTCGCCCCCAATCCAACCATGATCGAGGAGGAGCGAAATGGCTTATGCCATGTTATCGGACGTTATATTGGTAGGGCTATCGTGTTTGGCTGGATAACGAGAGCCACCCATCACGGTAAAGTCATCTATCTAGTTGATAATTAATGGTCCGACAACGCCAGCAGCCTGCCTAGAACCTCAAATGATCACACCGACCTCACCGCGCAGCCCTCCCGCGGAGCGCGGTTCGTACATGAAGCCGCAAAGAAGTCATCCCGCACTTGGCTGCAATGCCACTTTAAAAATCACGACCGATAGCCAACAAAATCGAAACCGTTGATGTGAAGGGATGCGAACCGTCGATACGATTGTCTCAGCGTTAAACTTTTGCCTCGAAAGTTAAATCACGATCTCTACACCGTGATGTTCGCTCCAGCTAAGTATGGTTCAAGACAGCTCGCATATGTCGGTCACAGCCTTCGTCCAGACCAGTCTTGCCTGAATTGCAGAGATACATGGCGCGGCGATGCAATAAGCGGATGTTTCAAAAGCGTATCAAATGCTGCCCGTCAGCCCTTTAGCCTTCAACACGGACTCCAGCTTGCTGACTTCTATGACCGATTTGCCCTGCTTGTACGCTTCGATGTAGCCGGCCTCGGCTTCGTCACGAGCGAGAGAGAGCCGTGCGACATCCTGTGCCTCCCCCTGGCGGACGATGACCAGCCCATCAGCGTCACCGATGACGATGTCGCCGGGATTGATGATTTCGCCGCCGACGATGACCGGATCGTTGACCGCCGCGATCGTTTCCTTGACCGTGCCCTTGATGCAGACGCTGAGCGAGAATACCGGAAATCCGAGCTCTCTCAGCTGCAGCGTGTCGCGCACGCCGGTATCGGTCACCAGCCCACCGATACCCTTGGCAAGGCACGCGTTGGCCAGGACATCGCCGAAGGAGCCGGCTTCCTCATACTCGCCCGCGGAAACGACAATGATATCGCCGGGTTTGGCGTAGTTGATCGCAAGCTGCAGCATGATGTTGTCGCGTGGTGCGCATTTCACCGTGAATGCCGGACCGCAAAGCTTCATGCGATAATCCACGGGCTTCAGCCGCGAGGACAGCGCGCCGCGGCGGCCTTGCGCCTCGTGGATCGTTGCGGGCGAGAATTTGGCGAGTGCGTCGATGTCGGCCTTGCTCGGACGGTTAGAAATATCTTTGATGTGGGTCACGGAAACCTCCCATGGTTAAGCTAGCGGCGGGCGTGCCCACCGCCTGTTATCAACGACAATTTTCGGATGGATGATTGGCCGGACTAAGCGGCCTATAGTCAGGGAATCGGGTCGAATTTCAGCTCGGTGATCGGCACGACCTTTTCGGTACGGGTCATCTTGTACTCGGTGTTCGGGCCAAGCCATTTCTCCCAGATCTTGTTGATCTGGCCCTTGTCATCAAGCGTGTGCAGGATCGCGTTGATCTTTGCCGTCAAAGCCGGCTGGTCCTTTTGCATGCCGATACCGACGGGCTCCAAAAGCATGGGCTCGTCGATCATGCGCATCTGCTTGCCCTTCGTCTTTGACTCGTTGACGAGCAGCGTCGTCGTCATGGTGTTGGCAACCAGGCCGCGTGCCTTACCCTGCTGAACGGCGAGATAGGCAGAGCCCGTATCCTGGAAGGTCAGCGGCTCGGACTTGTTGAGTTTGATTGCCAGTTCCGAAGTCGAGCCCTTGGTCGACGCAAGACGTTTGCCTTCGAAATCGGCCTTCGTCTTGCCGGCGTCATCCGCAGGAACAATCAGCATTTCCTTGGCGACATAATAGGGATCGCTGAACTGGATCTGTTCGGCGCGGGTCAGCGTATAGGCAAGGTTTGCGACTGTGATGTCGACGCGGCCAAGCTTGACCTCAGGGACGCGTGCCTCCACCGAAATCGGCTTGATCTCGGCCTTCACGCCAAGTTCATTTGCGATCGCCTTACACAGATCGACGTCAAACCCAACCATTTCGCGGGTTTTCGGGTCCGGCGAGGAAAACGGCGGCACGTCGGCATAGGTTGCACAGCGAAGCGTTTTTGCCGACATGATGGTGTCGAGCTGATCCGCCTTGGCCGGTAGGGCAATGGCGACGCCGGAAAGCGCCAATGTCACGGTAAGATACTTCCAGTCCATAGCTGTTCTCCTTGTTATTGATTTCAGATGCTTAGTGGCGCAGATCCGAAAGAAAGCGCTGAGCCCTCGGATGACGAGGATTCTTGAAAAACTCCTCGGGAGATGCGGTCTCCAGAATCTCGCCGGCATCGATGAACCAGATCCGGTCGGCCACGTCGCGGGCAAAGCCCATTTCATGGGTGACGCAGAGCATGGTCATTCCTTCCGCCGCGAGGTTCTTCATGACGCTGAGGACTTCGCCGACCATCTCGGGATCAAGCGCGCTCGTCGGCTCGTCGAAGAGCATGACCGGCGGCTCCATTGCGAGCGCGCGGGCAATGGCCACGCGCTGTTGTTGGCCGCCTGAAAGCTGGCCGGGATAGGCATTGGCCTTGTCGGCAAGACCGACGCGATCCAACAGCGCGAGCGCCTTCTCGCGCGCCACTTTCGCCGGCACGCCTTTGACCCGGATCGGCGACATGGAAACGTTATCGACGACGGGCAGATGCGGAAACAGGTTAAAATTCTGAAAGACGAAGCCGATGCGGCTGCGCAGCCGATCGAGCTCGGCAGCGCCCATCGCGGCATGAATATTCCTGCCCTCAAAATCTATCGAACCGCTATTGATCTCTTCCAACCGGTTGACCGTACGGATCAGCGTCGACTTGCCCGAACCGGACGGGCCGCAAATGACGACGACTTCGCCGCGGCTGACATCGGCATTGATGTTGTTCAACACCTGGTAATGACCGTAGCTCTTGCACACCTCGCGAAGACTGATCTCCTGAGCGCCGTCCTGCGGTGCGGAAACTGGGATGCTCATAGCTGCTCCGTGAATGTTTTTAAGGGAACGACGTCGCTAAGCAGGCGCATCTTCCGTGGCCCGGCGCGCCGGCGGGCAATTCGCCGTTCGACGCTGTTTGCGACATGGGTCAGGCCCCAGCAAAGCGCATAGTAGACAACGGCGAGGATGAAGAAGACCTGGAAGGGTTGCGACAGCAGCTGGTTGTTCACCTGGCTTGCCGCGAAAGTCAGGTCCGGCACATTGATGATGTAGCCGAGCGTCGTGTCCTTGATCGTGGAAACGAAGGTCGAGATCATGCTCGGAATCATGTTGTAGAGCGCCTGCGGCAGGATTACGAAGCGCATCGCCCCGATGTAGCTATGGCCGAGCGCCCTGGCAGCATCCATCTGCCCCTGGCCGAGCGAGACGATGCCGGCCCTTACGACCTCGCTTAAGAACGCGCCCTCATAGATCACAAGCGTTACCAGCATGATCAGGAAGCTCGGGACATCCGCCCCCGTCCATAGCGGAATGATGAAATAGCACCACAGCATCAGCATCAGCAACGGAACGCCGCGCGTGATGTAGACGAGGCCGGTTGCGGGCCATCTGAGGACTGCCCATTTGGAGAGACGGGCCATGGCTAGCAGTATGCTGACGGGAAATGCGAGCGCGATGGCAAGTGCTGAAAGGATCAGCGTGTTGGCAAGCCCCCCCAGCGGGCCGTTGGGATACTGGCCGATCAGCAGCAGAAGCCAATAATCGTGGAGGATCTTGATGATATCCTGGATCACGTGCGTGCCCTCCGCATCGGATCGCTGCGCAGGGAGATATATGCGCCGAAGGCCATGATGATGAGGGAGAAGAACAGATAGATGACCGTACCGATCAGGTAGATCTCGAAGGTGCGGAAACTGACATTGTCGATTTCCTTGACGGCATGCGTAAGCTCCGACGCACCTACGACGATCGCGAGACTGCTGTTCTTGAACAGGGATACGCTGTGATTGATGAGCGGCGGCAGGGCGTTGCGTATGCCCTGGGGCATGATGACGAAACGCATGGCGGAGATATAGCCATGCCCGAGCGCCTTGGCCGCTTCCATCTGCCCCGTGCTGACCGAGCGCAGGCCGGAGCGCAAATCCTCGCTGAAATAAGCGGCCTGGCACAGTCCCAGACCGACGATGGCAAAGACCGCCTCGGCATTGTGATCGGCCAGCCAGTCGGTGATGCCTTGCGGCATCAGCGTATAGATCCCGAAATACCAAAACATCAGCTGCACAAGCGTCGGCACGTTGCGATGATAGGAGACGTAGGCCTTCACGATCGGATCGCCGATGCGAAGCGGCGAGACGCGAAGGGCAAAAAGCAGAATGGCCAGCGTCATCGCAAGGAGCCAGGAGCCGACATAGATGACGAAAGTCATCTCGACGCCCTGCAAGAGCATCGCAACGTAGTCGGGGTTCCTCAGGATGGCCGACAGATCGAACCCGCTCACCGCTTCGCACCTTCCGCGTCATAGGTGGCGGCGGACGTCTCCGGCTTTGCCGTCTGCAGGCCGCCCATTACCTGCAATGTCGGAGTGATCTCCATATGACCGATATTGACTGCGACCGGCGCTGAAATTGCAAAGGCGATCGCATCGGCAATATCAGCCGCCTGCGGCAGCTCGAATCCGTCGATGAAGCGTTCGCGCACGCTCGGGTCATCACCATGGACGTGGTTGAAGATATCGGTTGCAACGCGGCCGGGGCAGATCTCGGTGACCCGGACCCGCTTGCCGAATGCATCGATGCGCAGCTGGTTCGACAGCATGGCAACGCCAGCCTTGACGGCATGGTAAGTGGAGTTGCCGCCGAAATTGTAGTTTCCAGCGATCGAGGAGATGTTGACGACATGCCCTCGGTCGCGAGCAACCATCCCCGGCACGACCAGACGGCAGATGTGCAGAACGGCGCGAAGATTGACGTCGATGATGAGATCGATGTCCTCTTCGTCAGCCTGAAGGAATTTCTTCGGTCGGTCGACGCCCGCATTGTTGACGAGAATGTCGAACTGAACTTGGCTCGTGAGATCCGCGATTGCGGCGCGATCCGTCACGTCGATGACGTGAGCGATGCATCCCGTGCGCTCGGCCAGCTCCTTCAGGGCGCCGGCCCTGCGAGCGATCGCATGCACCTCGATGCCCTCGCGGCAAAGCCGCTCCACCACCGCGGCGCCGATACCGGAGGAGGCGCCGGTGACCAGCGCGGTCTTGTAGTCGGAGAATGGCATTATGATCCCCTTTTTGTTGGTGTGGACATTAACGGAGCTTCAACTCCTTGCCTAAGACCGATTACTTTTGGAGTAATAAGCAAGTTTTATGGAGATGTGCCGGCCGCCAGCCAGCCAAAGCCGAGGCTCATCGCGCCACTTTCGCAACGATCCGCAGGGTTTGCCGACATTGACCCGCGTTGCAAAACAGATGCGCGTCTGCAAACATGCGCCGCCAAAACAGAACAGTAATCGATGCCATGGATATCAGACGCTTCAAATCCTTCATCGCCATCGTCGATAGCGGCAGCATTACGCGGGCCGCCGATATCCTGCATCTCGCCCAGCCGGCTCTGAGCCAGCAATTGGCGGCGCTCGAGGAACATTTCGGCCAGAAACTCCTGATCCGGAGCCAGCAGGGCGTCAGCATGACCGATGCCGGGCACGCGGTTTATCGGCACGCGCAGATCATTCTGCGTCAGATGGAACAGGCGCAAGCCGATGCCGCCGCCGCCGGCAATTCGCTTGCCGGACGCGTCTCGGTCGGCCTTGTGCCCTTCAGCAGCGCCGCCACGCTTTCCGTCGACCTTCTGGCGGAGACACGAAAGAGGCACCCCGGCATTCTGCTTCATCTGACGGAGAGCGTCGGTCAGACCTACAGCCAGATGATCATGACCGGTCGGCTGGAAATGGCGTTGATCCACGGCACGGGGCCGATCAAGGGCGTGCGGTTCGAGCCGATCCTGAGGGAAGAATTCTACCTCGTCGCTCACCGCAATTTCGCGATCGATTCAGACCAGAAACCCGTTCCGGTCAGTGCGCTCGATGGAATGCCGATGCTGTTGCCGCCGGCTTATAATTTCGTGCGCCGCGCCGTCGATGCCGCCTTTACGCGCAGCCGCATCAATCTCAAGGTCGTGGCCGAAGTCGAGATCGTGCGCACCCTGGCGCGCGCCGTCGGAAGCGGACTGGGCGCGACCATCATGCCGAAAGCAATCGCCGACCGCATCGTCTCGGAATCGAGTGAGCCTCTCGTCTGCCGGCTCATCTCTCCGCGAATAGAAGAAACGCTGTCCCTTTGCACCTCCGATCACAACTCGCTGTCGGAGCCGGCATTCGCCGTCAAAGACATCCTCCTCGAACTGACAGAGCAATTGCAGCTTTAGAGCTTCGGAACGCGTCCCTCCGACCCGTAAACCGGTCGGAGGCGTGTGGAATCATTGGTCAGCGCAGATCGCGGCAGAATTCAGCGATACGGGCGCAGCCCTCGCCAAGCTTTTGCATGCTTGTCGCGTAGGAGATGCGGAAATAGGGGCTCATGCCATAGGCGGAGCCCTGCACTGTCGCCACATGGTGCTCATCGACCAGCGCCATGACGAAATCGACGTCCGTCTCGATCTTGCGTCCGCCCTTGGTGGTCTTGCCGATCAGTCCGGACATATTGGGATAGATGTAGAATGCGCCTTCCGGCTTGTGGCAGCGCAGCCCTTCGACCTTCGCCAGTTGATCGAGCACGAAGTCGCGTCTCTCCCTGTAGATCGCCGCCCGCTCCTTCAGGAGATCCTGCGGCCCGTCCAGCGCTGCGATCGCCGCTGCCTGCGTGACGGTTGCGATGCCGCCGCTGTTCTGGCCGTTGACGTTGCTGATCGCGGCAATCAGTTCCTTCGATCCGCTGGCGCAGTATCCCAGGCGCCAGCCGGTCATGGCATAGGCCTTGGAGACGCCGTTCATCGTCAGGACCCGGTCGTAAAGCCTCGGTTCGGCATCGGCGATCGTGCAGAATTCGAACCCGTCGTAGACCAGATGCTCGTAGATATCGTCGGTCAGGATCCAGACATCCGGATGGCGCAGCATGACTTCGGCGATCGCGGCCATTTCCGCGCGCGAGCAGGCGGCACCCGTCGGATTGTTCGGGAAATTCAGGAGAAGCCATTTGGTGCGCGGCGTGATCGCCGCCTCGAGGTCCTCCGGACGCAGCTTGAACCCGGCCTGCTCGAAGCAGGGGACAGCGACCGGGACGCCGCCGGCAAACTTGACGATGTCGGCGTAGCTGACCCACGACGGCGTGGGAATGATGACCTCGTCGCCAGGATTGCAGGTGGCTAGCATCGCATTGAAGATCACCTGTTTGCCGCCGCCGGAAACGACGATCTGGCTTGCATCGTAATCAAGGTTATTGTCGCGCTTGAATTTTCGGCTGATCGCAGCCTTCAGCGCCGGCGTGCCGTCCATCGGCGGATATTTGGTATCGCCGTCGAGTGCGGCCGCGTGCGCTGCCTCGATCGCATGGGCCGGGGTCGGGAAATCCGGCTCCCCGGATGAAAGGCTCACGACCTTGATGCCCTTGGCGGCTAGTTCGCGGGCGCGCTGCGTCATGGCGGCGGAGGCAGAGATGGAAACGTTCTTCAGGCGATCAGCTGTGGAGGGCATCGGCGTGCTCTTTCAGTGGAAATGAAAACTTGATGACAGGAGGCGATCAGGATGCTAGCTCTGCTGCGGGCGCGAGCATGGCGCCAGAAGCCTCGATTTCGCTGCGGATAATCCGTGCAAGGTCGAGCGAGCCGGGCGTATCGCTGTGGACGAGGATCGATCGGGCCGGCATTTCAAGAGTGCTGCCGTCGATCGCCTCGACGGTCCCATCCGTCAGAAAGCGACGCACCCGTTTGCGAACCGCGGCCTCGTCCTTGACCAGCGCGCCCGGCAGACCGCGGTCGACGAGCCTGCCGTCGGCATCATAGGCGCGGTCAGCCAGAAACAGCGCCAACGTCTTGAGTTTCGCGCGCCTTGCCGCCTTTTCGATTTCACTGCCCGATGTCACGAACACCACGAGACGCGGATCGACCGCGGCAATGGCATTCATCATCAGATCGGCGAGCGCTGGATCGAGATTGACCATATTGCCCATCGCCGCATGAAAGCTGAAATGTCCGACACTCATGCCCTCGCTCCTGGCGATCGCGATCAATGCGCCGAGCTGATAGAGCATCTGCTGGCGAAGCTCGTCCGGCTGGAACGGCATCTCACGCCGGCCGAAACCCGACCGATCCGGCAGACCCGGATGCGCGCCGATACCCACGCCATTTTCCTTCGCGAGGCGAACCATGCGCGCCATCGTGTCCGGGTCGCCGCCGTGAAAGCCGCAGGCGATATTGGCCGACGAGACGATCTTCATCATCGCTTCGTCGTCGCATAGCCGATAGGGGCCGAAACCTTCACCCATGTCGGAATTCAGATCGATTTTCACCTGCTCCTCCTCTTGGTTCCTGCCACCCTCATCAGGCCATCGCCTTTAAGGCGCGTTTGACCATTTGCGATGTCCGCCTGATGTCTACGACGTAGCGGTTCACGGCCTGCTCAACGGCGCGCGCCTCCGCATGCGTCGAGCGGACGAAACGGAGCCGGGTGCCGATACGCGCCTGGCCAAGCCGCCACAGATCGCACTCGATGACGCCAGCGATCTTGGGATAGCCGCCCGCAGTATTAGCATCGCTCATCTGGATGATCGGCTCGCCAGCTGGCGGGACCTGGATCACGCCGGGCACCACGCCATGCGAGCGCATCTCGACCTTCGCCGTCGATTTGATCGGTTCGCCGGATAGGCGATAGCCGGTGCGGTCGCTACTTGATGATATCCTCCAGCTCCGATTCCAGAAGCCCTCGGCATCGGCGGCAAACAGCTCATGTTCACCGGCCGGTATCGCGCGGATCGGTAATACTCCGTCGATCACGACCGGGAAAAAATCGCGCAAGGCGACCGCCGGCTCGACAACGGCAAGACCACTTGCCGGCAAGGGGAGCGCATCGGCGGATGTGCCAAATTCAATCCGGTCACCCTTGATGAGCGCCCGACCGGCATTGCCACCGAAGCCGCCGCGCAGGGACGTGCTGCGCGAGCCCATGAGAACCGGCACATCCAGCCCTCCACGGAAGGCGATGTAAGCACGCGCTAACCTTGGTGGATGCCTAAGCTCGAGGATCTGACCCGGCTCCGCGACGTGGGTGCACCACGCAATCAATTCCCGTCCGTCCAGCGTGGGGCTGCCGTCCGCACCCGTGACGGCAAAGATGCCGCCCGTCCCGAACTGCAGTTTGAACGGAAAGGTCTGAACCTCTATTGCAGCCGCATCGTCGTTGTTGCCAACAAGGATATTGCCGATCTTCACCGCAAGAGGGTCTATCGCGCCGCTGGCCGTGACGCCAATGTCGCGATAGCCGGGGCGGCCGAGATCCTGGATCGTGTTGAATGGGCCGGTTTCGATAATCTCGATCATAGCTCGATCCTTGCCGGCAGAAAGCGCACGATATCGCCGGGCGCCATCAAAGCCGGCGTCGCGGAGGTGGGATCGAACATCTGCAGTTCCGCGTGGCCGAGCGAATTCCAGCCATTCGGGCCCGTCAGCATCGCAACGCCTGTCTGCATTCCACCGATCGTGACGCTGCCCTTCTCCATCCTGAGCGACGGAACGGTCTTGCGTGGCATATAGATACGCGGGTCGAGCCCGTGCAGATAGCCGAAGCCGGGAGCGCTCCCCAAGGCGAAGACGCGGTAACTTGCCTCGTAATGCAGGCGCACGACCTCGCGATCGCTCAAGCCGCAAAAGTCGCAGATGGCGGGAAGATCGATTGCATAGGTGCCACCATAGTGAACCGGGATTTCGATGGTCTTTCCCGCCAAGTCGAGGCTTTCGGCGTTGTTCCATGCCTCCAGAAACCTCCCTGTCACCAGTTCGGGATCCTCAGGGGTCTCCTTGAAGATCGCCAGAAGATTGGTCATTCCGGGGATAACTTCCGCTATGTCAGCCCAACTCCTGACGATTTGTGCCAGAGCCCAGATCCGCCGCTGCGCGGGCAGATCGAATTCACCCGGTGCTTCCAGCAGGAAAGATCGGGTGCCGATATAGGAAATCCGTGCCCGGCCCTTGGAAGCAGGAACGATTTCGCGCGACGACATGATGGTGTTCGACGTGGCAATCATGGCAGCGGCTCGATTTCGGACAGGGGATCACCGAATCCGACTAGGGTTTCGGGTTCTACCGATCGCCTGGCCAGCAAACCGGCTCTGCCGGCTGGAATGGGAAGCAGGACAGAACCGATGCGAATAAAACCGATCACATCCTGGCTTGAGACGGAGCGAGGCAGACGCTCGGTCTGATTGGAATCCGAAGGATGCGAAGGATAGAAGTGGCCCGCCATTGGCGCTTTGACCACCGCCACCGTTGTCGCCGGCGCAGGCTGTGCATTTCCTGTCAGGCTAATTTGGGCGCCCCCGGCCTTCGAGACCACGATGCGCAGCTTGCCGCCCGGTCGCGAAATTTCCACGCCATCGACGCCTGCTGCCGTCAGTGCGTCGGCCAGAGCCGCGAGGGTCGAAGGGTCGCTAAAGTCGATCGCCCTCATGCCGCCCTCCTCTGCCGAAACCATTGTTCCAGATAGTGGATATCCGTCTCACCGCGGGCAAACCCTTCATCCTCGAACAATGTGCGCAGCAGCGGCAGGTTGGTGGAAATACCCTCTATCCGGGTGACGGCAAGCGTCTCGCGCATTTTGGCCATCGCTTCTGCCCGTGTAGGCGCATGAACGATCAACTTGGCGATCAGGGAGTCATAGTAAGGCGAGACCCGATAGCCGGCATGAATATGGGTATCGACCCGGATTCCCTGCCCTTCCGGCAGGATTAATTCCGAGATCGTACCCGCCGAAGGCAGGAAACTTTCGGGATCCTCGGCGTTGATGCGGCATTCGAAGGAATGGCCGGTACACGCCACATCATCCTGGCGTATTTCCAAGGGGAAACCCTGGGCGACCATTATCTGCGCCTGGACGATATCGATCCCGCTGGTCATCTCGGTGACGGGATGTTCGACCTGCAGGCGCGTGTTCATCTCGATGAAATAGAAGGCACCGTTTTCGTAGAGGAACTCGAAGGTTCCGACGCCACGGTAGCCGATCTGCCGGCAGGCTTGCACGCAGGCCATGCCCACAGGCTTTATCGTTTCCGAGGAAATCCCGGGCGCCGGAGCTTCTTCCACCACTTTCTGATGCCGGCGCTGCATGGAGCAATCGCGATGCCCGAGCCAGACGGCATTGCCATAGGCATCGCAGAGCACCTGAATTTCGATGTGACGCGGATGCTGGAGGAACTTTTCCATGTAGAGTGCCGGGGAACCGAAAGCCTGACGAGCCTCTTCCGATGTCAGGGCGATGGCCTCGTGCAGCTCGCCTGCATCGAGCACCACCCGCATCCCCCTGCCACCTCCGCCGCCTGCGGCCTTGATGATCACAGGATAGCCGATCTCCTCGGCGATCCGCTCGACCGAAGCCGGATCATCCGGAAGGGAAGTGTCAGGACCGGGCACGCAAGGCACACCAGCAAGGATCATTGCCCGTTTTGCCGATATCTTGTCGCCCATGGTCGCGATCGAGGAGGCCTCGGGGCCGATGAATGCGAGGCCGGCTCTCTCGACGGCTTCGGAAAAGGCGGCGTTCTCGGACAGAAACCCATAGCCGGGGTGGATCGCACCCGCCCCGGTCAATTGCGCGGCAAGGAGGATCGCATTTTGATTGAGATAGCTGCCGGCTGCGTTCGCGGGACCGATGCACAGAAAGGTGTCGGCCGCCTTGCCATAAGGCGCCTGCCTATCGGCTTCGGAGCAGATTGCGACCGTCTTCAGCCCGAGTTCGCGGCAGGCGCGCTGAATTCGCGCAGCAATTTCGCCCCGATTTGCAATCAGGACCGTATCGAAACGTCGCCCCGCCTTGTCGAACGCTTCCGCCATCACGCGATCTCCGCGAGTATGTCGCCCGTCTCAACTTCACCGCCATCTATTTCGGTGAGGTGCCCGATGCGACCGGCCTGCGGGGCTGCGATCTTGTTGAAGACCTTCATCGCCTCGATGATGAAAAGCGTCTGCCCCTCCTCCACCATGTCGCCGATCTTAACGAAAGGCGCCTGTCCAGGTGCTGGCGCCCGGTGCAAGACGCCGAAGATCGGCGCTCTCACAATAATGGAGTCCTGCGATTTGCACGAAACATCGCCGGCTTGTTCAGCGCGGCCAGTTGCAACGCTGGCAGCCATCTGCGCTGCACGGAACGAATCCGTCGGACTAGACGTTCGGAAGATGCGAACCGTGACATCCTTTTCCGTTACCGTGAGTTCGGTAACGTGGGATTGTCCGACAAAATCGATCAGTGTTTTTATCTTCGACAGATCCATGCGAGAACCCGGTATTTCGGAATACCTTTCGCAATCTGTTTAATGATGACTGCGTTTGGCTGACTTCCTCCGTACACGATCACTACCCCTATGGGGTCAGAAGAACTTTTAATGACGCCGGCATCCAATCGGTGTTAAAGCCGACCGGCAAGTCATTCTATGACAACCTGTCCGACACAAACTGTCGGTTTACATACAGCCGAATCAAAGCCCCGTGATTGATGTAAACTATTGTTGCGGCATGATTTCTAGGATGGCGAGGACATCGCCAAGCCACAAACAAACTTATGGCCGACGTAGTGACAAGGCGCTAGCCTTTACACAAGGAGAGTGGAAACCTTGCGCCGGCGATCAAGTGACCCAAATTGATAAGTTTCACGATGGAAGACCTGGTTGGGTTCTGTCGCAAACTTTTGGGAAGGCCACAGAGACGGCAATTGCTGGGCGCAGTTAAGCAGCAAGCGCAGCGGATTGTTGAAAAGCCGCTTGGCCATTCGCTGGAAATTGTTGTTTTCGGATCATGTGGGCCACTTCGATGCCATCCAGTGTAGCTGATGCCGACTGAAAGGATTTGAATCCCATCGGCCGGGTCAGTCTCCTTATGAAACGATGGTCCTGCTCAATCATGTTGTTGAGGTATTTGACCTGCAGGACCTCGATCAGCCAGAATCACCTCACAAGATGCGCTCCACTTCGATGAAGCTGCAATCCTGCGCGAGATCGGGGATCTTAACGAGGTTCACTTCGGCGTCACGTCAAAACCGAACCACTTCTGCGATAGTCTGGCGATCGTGCCGTCGGCCTTTGCTACGGCGATCGCATCGTTGAACATGGCTTTCAGTTCTGTATCGTCCTTGCGCAAACCGACGGAGCTGCCGCGACCGAGCATGCCCCCCTGGAAACGCGGGCCAGCGACAATCATATCCTCGTTGCCCGGCTTTGCCGCAGCTGTCGAAAGATAGGCCATGGATGCCATGATGAGATCGACGCGGCCTGCCTTGAGATCGAGATCATGTTGTTCAGTCGTCTTGTATTCGCGGATCTCGGCAAAGCCCTTCAAATATTTGTCGAGGAAGGTCGCGGCGATCGATGCGGCCTGCACGCCGATCGTCTTGCCCTTGAGCGAGGGTTCAAGCTCCTTCACCGCCTTGGCGGCGCCGGCTTCGTCCGTTGCGAGCGAAAAGACTTCGCCCTTCAAAGGCAGATTGGCAAGCGGGGAGTCTTTCAATGTCGCAAAAGTCTGCCCGGTCGTACCGTAGGAATCGCTGAAGGCAATGACTTCTTCACGCTTGGCGGTCGCCGACATGCCGGAAATGATCGCATCGAATTTGCCGGCATTCAGCGCCGGGATCATGCCATCAAAGGGCTGGATCACGGTCGTGCATTCGACCTTCATGTGAGCACAGAAATACTTGATCAGCTCGATTTCATAGCCGTCGAGGCTGCCATCGGCCTTGGTAAAGTTCCATGGACGAAACGCGCCCTCGGTCGCAATCGTCACATGTGTCCACTTCTTCTCCTCAGCACGTACAGCGGTCGAAACGGCCAAGGTGCCGATCATCATGAACGCCGTCAGAATTGCAGCCAGGTATTTCATGCTCGAGTTCCCATTCTTGATTGAGCGCGATACGTTATTGGTTGATGAACTGGCGGAAGCGCTGCGATTGCGAGTTCGAAAAGACGTCCTGGGGCTTGCCGTCTTCCTCGACGACGCCCCTGTGCAGGAAGATGACGCGACTGGAGACATCACGCGCAAAGCCCATCTCATGCGTGACGACGAGCATCGTGCGCCCCTCCTCAGCCAAAGCCCGCATGACGCGTAGCACTTCACCGACCAGTTCCGGATCGAGAGCCGAGGTCGGTTCGTCGAACAGCATCACCTTCGGGCGCATGGCGAGCGCGCGCGCAATGGCAGCACGCTGCTGCTGGCCGCCCGACAGATGCGCCGGATAGAAGTTGCGCTTGTCCGCGATGCCGACCTTGGCCAATAGAGCTTCCGCTTCCTCGACTGCTTCTGCGCGCGGACGGCGCTGAACATGGATCGGCGCCTCGATGACGTTTTCGAGGATCGTTTTGTGAGACCAGAGATTGAAGCTCTGGAACACCATTCCGAGCTGCGACCGAATCCGGTCGACCTGCTTTCCATCCGCCGCACGGTGCGCGCCGCGGGCATTTCGCTGCATACGAATCGTTTCGCCGGCCACCGTCACTTCGCCGGAATCGGGTGTCTCCAGAAGATTGATGCAGCGCAGGAAGGTGGATTTGCCCGAACCGGAAGAGCCGAGAATGGAGACGACGTCCCCTTCCAGAGCATCGAGTGAAATGCCTTTCAAAACTTCAACAGGCCCGAAGCTCTTGTGCACGTCACGCACGCGAAGGGCGACCGGTATGACCATCATTGCGGATTTCCTGCGGCAACTGCCTCGGTGGTGGAGCGGGGACTGGAGGGAGGGGGGCGCAGATGCGGACTCAGCCTGTATTCGGCAAGCTGGATGAGACGCGTCAGCATGAAATTGATCAAAAGATAGATCGCCCCCGAGACCACGAAAACTTCGATTGCCCGGTAGGTCTCCGAAATGATCTTGGCGGCGACCCCCGTCACCTCCATCAGCGTGATGATCGAGGCAAGCGACGTCGCCTTGACCATTGAGATCATTTCGTTGCCATAGCCTGGCAAGGCCTGACGGATCGCCAGCGGCAGCACGATGCGGCGAAACATCAGAAAGCGGTGCATGCCGCAAGCGCGGGCAGCTTCGATCTGACCGTGCGGTACCGAAAGCAGGCCGCCGCGAATGATTTCGCTGGCGTAGGCCGCGGTATTCAAGGTCAGCGCCAGAACCGCGCACCAGTAGGGATCACGCAGGAACGGCCAGACGATACTGTGCCGTATGGCTGGAAACTGGCCGAGGCCGTAATAGATGAGGAATATCTGCACCAACAGAGGTGTACCGCGTAAGACAAAGACATAGAGCCGCGCGAACCAATTCAGCACGGCCATGCCGGAAAGCCGGGCAAGCGCCAGCAGCAGCGCCAGGATAGCGCCGAGGCAGATCGACGTTACGGCAAGCTCGATCGTCAGGGGGATCGCGGCGATCAGGCTCAGGAATATTTCTCCGAGAAACTGCCAATCCATCAACGCCTCCTCACGCCGCGCGACAACCGCCGCTCGGCCTGTTGAAGTATGAGGCTCGAAAGGGTCGAGATCATCAGATAGATCGCGCCGGCCATCAGATAGAAATCGAACGGAAGCCCGGTCGAGCCGGCACCGACCTGGGCCTGACGCAAGAGTTCGGCAACGCCGGTGATCGATACCAGTGCCGACTCCTTCAGGACCACCTGCCAGACATTGCCGAGGCCTGGAAGCGCATGCCGCAGCGTAAGCGGCGCAATGATGCGGCGCAGGCGCAAACCGCGCGACATGCCGCAGGCAATAGCCGCCTCGATTTCACCGGGATGCACCGCCTTGAACCCACCCCGCAGCACCTCCGTGAACTGGGCACCCGAGGTGACGCCCACGGCAAGCGAGCCGGCAAGAAATCCGGGAAAGCCAAGAAAGCCTTCCGCCCCGAAAAGCTTGCCAATCGCCGTGACCACGGCGCTGCCGCCGAAATAGAAGAGATAGATGACCAGCAGATCGGGGATGCCGCGCAATACGGTCGTGTAGGCATCGGCCACCGTGAGCGCAAAGCGATTGCCGGCGATCTTCGCCCAGGCACCGAAGGTGCCGATAAAGGCGCCGACAGCATAGCCGGCAATCGCGACCAGGATCGTCATCCATGCCCCGGCGAGAAGGGCATGCCCCCAGCCGTCCGGGCCGAAGCCAGCAAGTTCGAATATGCCTGGCTGGTTCATGATGCTGCCCGGGTGGAGCAGATTCTGGCAAATTGTATCATTGTCTAAGCCTCAGCTAGGTACGATGTCTCGCGAGGGCGTTCAATTGGCGTCGAACGTCGGCGTAAGGTCGATCTTGCTCCATTTTTCCGAGAGCTGTTTGATCGTGCCATCCTTGGCGGCCTGCTTGATGGCATCATCGAATTTGGCCTTCAGATCGGTTTCGCCCTTGCGCGTGCCGAGTGCGACTTCGGTTGCCAGCATCGCGCCCTTGACCAGCGGACCCGACATCATCAGGTCCTCGTTTCCCGGCTTGCCGAGGACGGAGGTCTCATAGACGCCGCTGTCGAAAGCGGCATCGATACGTCCTGCCTTCAGGTCGAGATCGCGTTCGCCGGAGCTCTTATAGTCGCGCACGGCGACATCGGATCCGAAATAGCTGTTGATCAACTGCTCCTGGCTGGTCGACTGAACCACACCGACGGTCTTCCCTTTGAGCGCCTTGCCGATTTCGGCCATCACCGGGTAGGCCTTCGCCTTGTCGTTCAGATTCAGGCGCTCGCCGGTCATCGGCAAGGGTGAAACCGATCCATCCTTGACGAGCAGGAAGCTCGCAACGCCACTCGCATAGGGCACGGTGAAATCGACCACCTGCTTGCGCTTCTCGTTGATGCCAAGCGTCATCACCAGATCGAACTTGCCGGCATTGAGGCTCGGGATCATCGCATTCCATTCGCCGGCAATCAGTTCGCAATCGAGCTTGGCGCGTCTGCAGAGATCATTGATGAGATCGACGTCGAATCCGGCTAGTTTGCCGCTGGAATCCATGAGGTTCCAGGGCGGAAAGGCGCCTTCGATACCGACCTTGACGTGCATCCAGTCCTTGGCGCCGGCCGCAAGCGGGGCCAGGAAGGCAATGGCGCCGAACACGGCAGCAAACAGGTTTCTATTCTTCATTTTCAGTTCCCTCGTTTCGGCTTTGAAGTGCCGTTTGTTTAGTTTGAGATATGACTGCGTCAGTCCTCCAGCGCCGCGCGCAATGCCGCATTGGCTTGGCTCAACGCATGCGCGAGGCGATTTCTCACCTGACGGGCATGGACGGCGTAGAAAGCGGTCTCTGGCGAAGCCGGGGGTAGTGCCGCCAGCGCTCGCAGTCCTTCCAGCGACGGCCACGCCGGGTGCGGAAGGGCGGGGTCATGATGAAAGCGCTCGCCGCTCGTATAGTTCAGCGGCACGAGATGGCGGCTGGCACGCATGAGCGAGGCATTGATGCGAGCGACCTTGGCGGCGGATGCGTCCTTGGCCTTCACTATGGCGTTTGCGTTGACGCGCAACTCATCGATGGCATTTGCAAGAACCGAGATGTCGATGCGGCCCGCAAGCTCCGTTTGCAGCCGGGCAACCTGTTTGCCAAGGGCTTCCGCATAAACAGTGTAGTCCAATGGCAGGATCGGCGAGGTCAGCAGGCGCCAAAGTACCTCCAGCACAATCTGTGTATCCCGGAGGAGATTGTCAGGATCGATATGTTCCTCCGTGTCGTGCGGTGTATGCCACCACCAGCCGAGCGCCGTCAGCATCTTGACAGGCCCAGGCGGCTGATGGCTGAGGCTACCAAACATC
>NZ_JAUQTZ010000124.1:0-18492 GCF_059803845.1 Rhizobium sp. UFLA01-1127
CGTAACGGGACATTTTATGGTACATACCGCGAATGTTTTCACAAATATCGAAAGTCGATGGCTAATCATCTCAATAGTGTGCTCAATGACTTTGAACGTTCTGGCAAGCTGAACGTACGTGCGAGTGACCTGCGAGCAGCTCTCCCTGGTATTAGCGATGAGGGCCTACGAAAGGCCATTATTCGTCAACAACGGCATGGCCGTTTAGTGGGCATTTCTCGCGGCTCGGAACATTGGCTGATCGTCCCCTTGCAGAACGCCGCAATGGGAGCGCCACCTTTAGAGTCCTGGCTGCATCAGTATATGAGCAAGACCATCATGACACCGTATTACGTGGCCATGCTCAGCGCGGCTGAAATCTACGGAGCATCCCCTTATGCGGTCATGTTGACTCAGGTTATGGTCCCTGAGCGACGTCGGGCAATCACAGTGGGTCGTCATCATATCGAGTTCCGGACGCGAGCGCGATTGACCGACATGCCGACCCGGTGGCACGAGACACCTGACGGTCGCTTCAAGATCAGTACGCCAGAATTGACCATCCTCGATATCATACAGCACGAGGGCATGCTCGGCGGCATTCCCCGAGTGTTGGAGGTATTGCGTGGCCTGTGGATGCATTGCTCACAAGACGCAATCATCGAGACCCTCGACGCCGTGCAGAACGTGTCCCTTACCCAGCGTCTCGGAGCTTTAATGCAAATCGAGGGGCAGGACAGCTTGTCGCCATTGGTCGAGAGTTGGCTAACCGGTCGAACTTTGCAGCTTGTTCCATTGAGTGGAACGAGAAAGCCCGGCGATAATCCGTCAGCGTCGGTTTCCATAGACGAAAGATTTAAAGTACAGATTTTCGCCGATTTGAGGAATGCCAACACATGATAAGACAATCCGATTTGACGGCTTGGCAAATCCATGCACCGTGGCCAAAACGCAGTCAGGTCGAACAAGACCTCCGCCTAGCGCGAGGCGTGGCCGCTCCTTGATTGCCGATGCTTGGTTGGCCATCCGAAATGTCATGCGCCCCTCGAAAATCCTCCGCACGGTTTACAAATTCACTCCACTGGGATTAAGCCGTGAGGAAATCATTAAGGTCGAAGTCAATCTCAACGAGAGCGCTTCTCTGTATCCGCTTGTAAACGTGGAATTGGATAGCCTCGATGAGGACGGAGACCTCGTACGTGCGACGGCACGCTCCTACGATATCGACGAGATGCTCGGCACCAAGACAAGAGCCCTGATGCAGCGTGAACAAGGACGTGATCTCTTTGATCTGGTCCATGCTTGGGAACTGAGCGTTGCTGGCTCCACCCCTTATAAAATCGACGGTGCGCGAACGATGGAAGCGTTCACCTGGTATTTGGAGAAGGAAGGGACTCGCTTCAGCGTCGAAGAAGCAAATGAGAACCTGGACAGGCGGCTTCGCAACAAAGCTTTTCGTCACGACATGGATACGTTGCTACGCCCCGACATGCCGCGCTTCGAAATTGACAGAGCGGCCGAAATTGTCCGTGACGCATATTTTCGTCATCTGAGGTAACTCGTGCTACTCGCAGTTACGTGAAAAAGCAACACCGACGAAACCGCCTGTTAGTTCCATAAGATAGATTATCTGATATTTATGTGTAGCGGCATTTTAGAGATGCGACACATAGGCCAGTTAGAGATGCGACAGTCGTCGCCTCTTGGGATGCTGGTCGAAGCCAACATTGGCGGCAAGGTCCAGGCTGCCGAACTGTTCGGGCTCAGTCGAAGTGATGGGGCCATGTGCCGCAAGGAAATCCGCACGCTGTCACAGGACCTGACGCTGCGCTACGACAAGGTGCTATTCATTCGATCCGACCGAGATTTCCAGACCCTTAGCCGGCCAGAAGGTCGTCGTCTGTGATTATCCGGACGGTCGCCTCGAGATCATGCATGAGAGTTATACCCTGCCGTACAGAACCTTCGACAAGCTGCGATCGGTGCATCGCTCGGCGGTCGTTGAGAACAGCGGCTGGACGACATGCCGTCGATCGTCGCCGAGACGCACCGGGCAGACGGATCATATGTTTGGCATTCCCGACGGCTGCACAGCCAACGGCTACCAGAAGCGGGGCCGCAAGCCGAGGACAGATTACATGAACGATCCGGCGGTGATTGCACGGCGAGAGAAAGCACTATTGAGGCAGCCAGCGGCGGAATAAAGATCGTCAATACACGCCGATGTCGCTCTGCGTGTCCGATTCCAACTGCAGGCAAGCTGCCCAAAGTGGCGTCTTGTGGAAGGATCCATCCTGGAGAAGCGTGAGCCCCTCTCGTGCCTCATGGAGCAAGCCGAGCCAGCATAAGCGTCGGAAGACGCCATACTGAAGCTCGGATTTCAACTCCCAGGCTTCTATGGTAATTTCGGTGTCCGACAGAGGCGGCAGGTCTGGATAGAGGATCTTCACAATGTCCATTGGCGTGCACCCTTCTCTGGCTTTGATATTGAGAAGATTGAGGAACATGCGCCACCAACGTAACCGAGCTTGGACCTCTTCTTTGCGCTCGGTGGCGTGGACGTACGAATAGAGATAATCCGTGGCGACCAGATCGAAGAAGGCCTGCGGGTTCATCAGGAACTCGCGGCCACGTCTGGTTGGCAGAAGCACATCCTTTTTCCGGCGAAGAAGCTTCAGATGGCGGGTCATGTCGCGCACGACCCAGAGCGGCGGCATGTCGCTTTCGTTCAGCACTTTGTTCATGCTGTAGAGGTCCTCGGCTGTGAAGTCGGGCCAGAGGAAGTGCACAGCGGCCCAATGCACGAATTTGCGGTTCATGGCGCCGGTCGCCGTCAATCCTATGCCACCCTCACGGTCAGCATAGGCAACCGAAAGAAGCATACTGCGAAGAAGTGGCGACAGCGCGGCCACATGGACGTCACCTTGCAGTTTGATTTCCGGAAGCATCGTGATCCCTACCCCGCCCCATGCAGATGCAGCCAAGTATCAACCAGCGACGGAACAATTGCTACTGAGAAAGCCGAAGAGGAGCGTCATCGCCCGCCCCCGCTCCGCCCTTTGAACCCGGCCCAGCCGGTCGGATCGGGGGCTGATCCGGAGAGCCAGCGTCGCGTTTCTAACAGGCTGGCACGGTCGGAGCCCTAATCAGCTTTGACATTGTGTAGCGGGGTGGGTTCAAGTTTGAAGTGCGACAGCGTATTCGGAGCGAGGTGCGCGCGAAGGTGATCATGTGGTGAAACAAATACAGAACACCCGGAAGGACATCAAGGACCTTTTCCAACACCCTTTGGCGAGCGCACCCCGGCGTCCTCGACGTCGTCATCAGACGGGTCGGGGTTGAGTGCATAGCGTATCGCGTCTTCGAGATCCTTGATGTCATCGTCCGAAAGCTCATCGAACAAAGCCCGCCTTCGCTTCGAGATCGAACCATTGTTCTGCATGTAGAAATTGACGAACATCGATGCCCGTCGATCCGGCATGTCGATGACGTCCCTCACGGCCTTATAGGCAGTGTCGTAGACTGCCATGAAATCCAGCTCATCCTTAAAGTCGATCCGAATGGTCTCGGAAATCTTCGCATACAGATACTCGACGAGCTCCGTCGCATCGAAGTACCGATAGAGGTCTGAGGTGTCATTCGTTACGACAACCTGCTGTGCGTTGTTCATTTCCCATTCGATCAGTTCCATTGTTGGCCTGGAAAACGACTCCAACGCCTCATCGTATGATTTCTGATCGCGGACAATCGCAGCTGAGATCGGGAACAGGATGTCGTGCGGAGTGAAACCTTCCCTGGACAAGACATGATGGATCAGGAAACGGTGAATGCGCCCGTTGCCGTCTTCGAACGGATGCAGGAAGACAAAGGAGAAGGCGATGACCGCCGCTGCCGCGACAGCGTCATCACCACCCTGCAGCCGCTCCGACATCGATGCCCAGTCCTTCATCAGAGACGTAAGATCCTGAGGCCGCGGGCAAATGAAGTGAACCTTCTCGCGGTAGCCGATGGTCTCTCCGACAAAATTCTGGAAGTCACGAAACTCCTTCGCAGCATATCGCGGATCGACGATCTGATTTTGAAGCTGGATAAGATCCTTGTCGCTCGTCGGATTGAAGGATGCTGTCTGACGCAACGCGTTCACGAAACGCTCCGCCTTCTGTCCCGTCGCACGTTCGCGTTCGATCTCGAAGGAGGACTTCGTTTCCTTCGTATAGAGGTAGTTCACCGCACGGGCCAGGACGGTAGGGTCACAGTCCTGAACCAACTCCCGCGCCTGCTCATCGATGCCTTCCGCTTGAAACGCGCTGATCGATGGGGTCTTACGAACGGTGACGCAGAATCCCGGTACGCCAAGCATGTTGTTTGTCACACGATGGCGCGGCGAGTTGATTCCGGCCGAACCGATATTCAAGTCAGGATCGAGAGCTTTGGTGTACTGCACCACCGGAGCATCTGGGAGGTCTAGTGTTTCGCCCGTGAGGAACTCGTACAAGAACCACGCGCGGCGAGAAAACGCCCCGTTGGGTTCGGCACCAACCATCTCCTCGATCACAAGGGGATCTATCGTCTTCATGGCAGCAGCCATCACGGCGGTATCCACGGGCTCGTTTTTCAAGGCGAATTTCAGATGCCCTGCAATTGTCTCTTCGGGAGCATATGGCGTACTATACTTCTCGATGGTTCGACCGTTTCCCGTGGTTGTCCGCCTCACCCCCGGTCCGCAATATGAGGTCACCGCTGGTAAAGGTACCCGCAATTGCAAGTTCTCGATCAGCCAGAGCTGTCCAACAGGCACATCCGCCATCACAGATCCTCAAAAAATGTTCAGCAACCTTAAAATCCTTTCAGGTTTCGATGCAAGCCTCAAAAAACGTTCAGCGGATTAAAAAAACGTTCAATAATTGCCCATCTTCTCAAAAAATACTCAAACGAACGCACTCTAAAAATTCTTCAGGAAGCCGGTTGCCCCTCAAAAAGCCTTCAGGAGACGCAAAATTCTTTCAACAGGCTGGCTGAGGCTCAAAAGACGTTCAATGGATCTTCATCTCTTCCATGTCGGGTTTCGTCAAAGACTTGGGATTTGACGAAACGTCCCTCCCTGTAATCCTAACCGTCATTTGCTCAGATAGGATCCCACTTCATTGTGACTTCGATGACGTCGCGATCAACGCGCGGTCGTCGGAGAATTTGGAAATCGCTTTCTAGCCTTCAATTCTGCCCGAGACAGGGTTGACCAACATTTCCCGCGCTACGCCCCCTCGACGACGGGCAAAAATTCCGCGCTCGGATTCTCATGCACTCGTACCTGTACAGGGTAGCCTGTCGTGAAACGGTTGCGCATGTTCGGGGCGAGAAAGTCCCGCAGATCCATTGGTAGCTATCCTCAGTTGCTGTCGTAACAGGGTGCCTTACGTGATCGTAGGCGCAACAATTTCGACGTTGCGATCAGCCTCGTCGCGGCCAGACATCTTCGCGCTCAGCGCGATACGTTTTCAAGGTCATTGACGTAGCTTGAGGAACATTGCCTCATTATACGAAGCGCTGTGACAGTGACGATTCTACCCCCGAAATCCAGTCCAATATTATGGGTGACAGCTGTCACTCGATCCAAATTATGCCTTCCACGATCCAAGAACAGGCGTTTGGACTGGCCGACTTCCGCAATGAATTCAGTGATCTTGAATCCAACATTATGTGGCGACGTTCAGGAATGTGACAGTTGGGCCAGTTAGATGCGACAGTCTCGCCTCTCGACGCTCTGGTCAAAGCCATCGTTGGGAGCAAGGCATCTCTCCGATGCTTGATTATTGCATCGTTCCCAGGAACAAGGCAGCATGTTCTTCCCTGGCACGGCAGCCGATCGATAGATCTCGTATTCCTCTGAATTCACTTCATGCCGTGTGACGCGGGGCAAAGGGACGGACACCGTAATGGTGACGCGCGCGCAGCAAATTGGTGTCGTTATAGGTCTGGCCATCGTCACAGCGCTGGCGGTCTTGCGGGTAAGCGATCCTCAGTTGCTGAGGCTCGCCCGTGATTTGACATTCGACCAGTATCAGCGCCTGGTGCCTCGGAGCTTTGAGAACCAGCCCGTACGGGTCGTCGACATAGACGAAGCGTCGCTGCGCGAATTCGGTCAATGGCCTTGGCCGAGAAACCGGATTGCCGCCCTTGTGGACAGGCTTTCCGATATGGGCGCGGCCGCTATCGCCTTCGATGTTCTTTTTGCCGAACCCGACCGTCTGTCGCCGCGCAATGTCGTTCGCGACGTCACCGGCGTCGACCCCTCGCTGCTCGGCAAGCTGCCGGATAATGATGAGATTTTGTCCCAATCGATCGCGGGCAAGCCGGTGGTACTGGGCTTCGGCCTCTCCAACGAGGGAAACTATCTGCCCCCGGTCAAGGCAGGTTTTGCCTATACCGGCGAAAGTCCCTTCGGTGCGCCACCCGCAATCAGGGCCGCGACACCGCTGCAGCCGCAATTGCAAGCCAATGCCGCCGGGCTTGGCCATATCAGCCTTAATCCCGGGACGTCATCGGCCGTGGTGCGCGCGGTTCCGCTTTTTCTCAGCGACGGCAAACAGCTTTACCCCGGCCTCGCACTCGAAGCGCTGCGCGTTGCGCAAGGGGCTTCCACCTACATACTCGATGCGGCGCCCGATACGGCCAATACGCTGACCCGGGTCAAGATCGGGAATTTCGTGGTGCCGGTCACGGCATCGGGAGAGCTCTGGCTCTATGTCAGCCCTGACACTGCGAAACGGTATATTTCGGCAAGCAAAATACTCACAGCCGGAGCCGCTTCAGCCGATATCGCAGCCGCCATCGAAGGCAGTATC
Source organism: Rhizobium sp. UFLA01-1127 (assembly GCF_059803845.1). Taxonomy (NCBI): domain Bacteria; kingdom Pseudomonadati; phylum Pseudomonadota; class Alphaproteobacteria; order Hyphomicrobiales; family Rhizobiaceae; genus Rhizobium; species Rhizobium sp. UFLA01-1127. The sequence goes on from NZ_JAUQTZ010000124.1 coordinate 6,822, forward strand.
GTCTTCATCGGAACTTCTGCTTCCGGCCTTCAGGATGTCCGCACGACGGCCCTTGGCGAAAACGTACCGGGTGTCTCCATCCATGCGCAGATCGTCGAGCAGATCCTTTCGGGGCGCTTCCTTTCGCGACCGGATTGGGCAGACGGGTTTGAAATCCTGTCCATCGCCGTGTTGGGCAGCCTTCTTGTGATCGTCACCACCTTCGTCAATCCCGCCGTCGCCCTTGCCTGTGGCCTGCTGATTACCTTTTTTGCCCTTGTGGCCTCCTGGATTGCCTTTTTGTATGGAGGGCTTCTTTTTGATCCGATGGCACCGATCGTCTCCGGATCGATCACGCATTTCGCCGCGACGGCATTCCGTTTTCTGGTGACCGATCGGGAGCGGCGCGATGTGCGGCGGGCTTTCGGCCACTATCTATCACCATCGCTGCTGCATCGCATCGAGCACACGCGCGATGCCCTGCGCCTTGGCGGAGACGAGCGCGAGCTGACCGTGATGTTCGTCGATGTGCGAAACTTCACCCAGATCAGCGAGGAGATAACCCCAAGCGCCGTCGTCGCATTTTTAAACACGCTGCTCGATGCGCTGAGCCACCATGTCATCGCCAACGACGGCACACTCGACAAGTTCATTGGCGACTCGATCATGGCCTTCTGGAATGCTCCCGTCGATGTCTCCGACCATGCCGGCAAGGCCGTGCGCGCGGCTCTGGGCATGCGGGAAACGCTCGCCCGCCTCAATAGCAGCGATGCGTTCGGTTTCGGAAGCCGGCAAGTCGCGATAGGGATCGGCATTCACACGGGGCTCGCATGCGTCGGCAATATGGGAGCGGAGACCCGCTTCAATTATACGGCGGTCGGCGATGCCGTGAACATTGCCGCACGCATCGAATCCGCCTGCAAGGACGTCAATTTCGACGTTCTCGTATCCGAACAGACAGCGGGCCTGCTGCCCGATTGCGCTCTGCTCGAGGCGGGAGCGCTGACACTGAAGGGTAAAAGCACGCGCACCAAGCTCTTTGCCGTAATCGGCGATAGCCACCTGGCAAAGTCTGCTGATTTTGTCGAACTTCAGGCCATGCACAGTCAGCTTGTCGCTGCCCTCAGGACACGGTCAACGAGCAGCCGCAAGCTTATCGGCGCGACAAGGCTTAAAGCCCAGATCGCTGCGGTAGGGCTGTTGCAGGGGTTCTACAGCCAAATTTCGCGCCGGGCCGGACATTTTGTCGACGAGCAAGGAGACAAGGCGGCCGATATCTAGTCGATTTTGCAACTGTCGTACGCCGCTCCCCTCGTGCTAACGATTTTGATGCCCCCTGCCCTGATCGCCATTGTCGCCATCGTGGCCTTGGCTGTCATGGTCCTGGTCGTCATGATCGCTCTTGTCGTGATGATGATCATGATCTTTCGGCGTGCCGGGCGTTGCAGGCGTACTCGGTGTAGCCGCCTGGGTGTGTGGTGCTTCCGGCGCCGTATGTGTGCTCGGTGTGCTTGGCGTGTTGGGCTGTGCGGGAGCATTATTTGCCGGAGCGTTGCGGGGAGATATCCCTTTTGGCGGATCTTTCGTCGCCGTCGACAGACCGCATCCACCACCGCCGACAAAGCCCATTCGTCCCGAAAGCTGTTGATCTCCGGACAGAAATGGCAGGGCGCGTTGGTTGCCGAGTTTCTTGAGAATATCGCGATTGACCCGGCGCGGATCGCTGATCTCGCCATTGCGTTTGGCAATCACGCAATCGCACTGCGCCTTCAATTGCCTGCAGCCGCCCGCGCCGCAAAATTGAGCATCGCCATTCAACAGAACGACCGCCGTCATGCCGTTGGCGCCGACGTAAAAATCGAACGCGGTTCCGCGCACGCCGATCGTTCCGGCCGGCGTCACGATCTGGTAGGCCGAATGATCCGAATTTCCGCTCATCCAGCGAAAAGTACCCTTCGCTGCATTTATGGTGAGCTTTTTGACCGAGCCTGAGTCATCGAAGAGGAATTTGTCGATGGTCACGGACGAGCCGGCTCCGACTGCCAGTTTCGTGCCGTCCCGAAATGTGAACTGTCCAAGGCCCGAAAGGGAGGTACGAATTTGCTCGTCCCGATGGACGGGATCATCGACCGCCATCGGGCCGCCCGCGCCCCTAACTTCGGTTCTAATCAGCACCGCCTGGCCAACCGTCTCCGCGGCGTTCGAAGGCAGTGGCGCGAACAGCATGATGCTCAGCGCAACGGTCGCGGCGTGACGTATATACAACATCCCACCCTCCAAATATTATCGATACATTATCATAGAATTATCTCGGGCGTCCATTATCAATTAATGAGTATAATTATGGGAGATATTTATATCTCCATTTATCGTTCCCAATAAATCGATAATTTATACAATTTCAGTTCCAAAATAGCCTCGCAGATAACGGCCTTTACAGAAAGAGGCATGCGACCGCCCTGCGCCATTCACTGATGTTGTTCAGAATGTAATAGGTTTCCGCCCGCAGGGAACGATCGGACTTGATGTCCGGACGTCGCCACTGATCTGGCATTGCTGGACACATCGGACATTCCATCGATTTGGATGGGTCATGCCAAAACCTGCCTCAATGTCCGTCGCGTGCGACGGCATCTTTCGGGATCGTCTCGATCAGGTTTTTCCGATGGAAGATGAAAAGACCCGCCAGCACGATGATCACCGATCCTATGATGATCTGGGCGTCCGGAATATCGCCGAAGAATATGAAGCCGAGAACGATTGCCCAGATAAGCAGGCTGTATTGCAGCGGAGCCAGCAGCGATGCCGGTGCCAGCTTCAGGGATCGGGTGATCAGCATATGCGCACTGCCGGCGACGACGCCAAGCGCAAGCATGGCGCCCAGATCCAGCGCAGACGCGGAGCGCCAGTTACCGATGCTGAGGACGAAGCCGACGACAAGGGCGCCGACCGTCTGCCACGCGACGAGCGTCGCATCGCTCGTCTGCCGAAGACGCCGCCCCAGCACCAGCGTCAATGCAAATGCAAGGCTGCCGACAAGACCGAAAAGCGATGGCCAGGAGAACATCGCCGCCGAAGGCCTGAGCGCGATCAATACGCCGACAAAGCCGACGAAAACGGCCAGCCAGCGGCGCCAGCCGATCCTCTCGCCGAGGAAGAAATGCGAGATCGCCGCAACATAGATGGGACCCGCCATGTAGAAGGTCATGACATCGGCAAGCGGCAGATAGGCAACGGCGGCATAAAAGAGCGCGACATCGGCGGTGGTCATGACCACCCGCATGAGCTGCAGCGACGGTCGCTCCACGCGAAAAAGCGCACCGCTCCCCTGCCGCATGATCATAGGTGTGAGAATAAGGAAAGAACCAAAAGAGCGGATGACCAGAACTTGGCCGACGGAGAAGCTCGCGACCAGCCACTTGCCCATGGCATCGTTCATTGAGAACAGGAAATCGCCTAGAAGCATCAAAAGCATGCCGGCAAGTGCAAGATTGCCGTTCGCCGCTATCCTGCGAATACCCATGCTGATTTATCCTTGCAAATCCCGCGTTTCCATCATCCGGGCTTTAGCTTGTTTTGTCTTGAGTACGCAAGGCGCCTGCCGCTCTCGCCTTTCCTAAAGGCGGGAACAGCCCCTCTCCTGAAACTGGGCAGATATTCACACATTACGTCATACGAGAACGCAATATGGGCAGATATGGCCACCACAGCCGCCAGCCGGGTAACAATCCCGCTCCTTGGCCTCCGGCCGCCGGAATTTTCTCATGCTTTCACGATTACATAATTGCCTGACGATATTGTCCGCTTGCCAAGTGAGAGAGCATGGGATGACACAACGGTCGGATAGATCATCAAAGTCAGCGCGCAAGGGTCAGGAGGCCGATAGACGGAAGCGTGGGGATGCGCTTGAATTGCTGCGGACTCAATACCGGTCCCTCGCGGAGCGTTACGAGCGGCTCGAGGCGATGATCAACTACATTCCGGACTTCATCTACGCCAAGGATCGAGACAGCCGTTTCCTGTTTGCGAACCGGGCGATCGTCCTCAATAACGGCTTTACGCATGTCGATGAAATGATCGGCCTCACCGACGCCGAAATCCATCCCATGGCCGACGCCCGCAAGATCGAGGAAGTCGAGCGACGCGTGATGGAAACCGGCGAAGCTGACCTCGGCGTGGAAGAACAGCGTATGAAGGGCGAAGGCTGGCTTACGATGTCACGCGTGCCGTTGCGGGATAGAGATGGCAGGATTACGGGCGTCGTCGGCGCCTCCCGCGATATCTCCGCCCGCAAGCGCGCCGAAGAATTGATGAGCGCGCAGACAAGACTCCTGGAGGATGTCGCAAGGGGTATCGACCTTGATTTACTGCTCAAAGAAGCTCAGGCCTTGCTGCAGAGATTGCTCAACGGGAGACAGGTCGGCTTTATTCTGAGTGACGAAGACTCTTGGCCCATCGCCGGCGGGTTTTGGGAATTTCCGATCAACTCGCGCGATGGCGGCAGACATGGAACACTGGTTGTGGCAAGAGCCGGTGACGCCAAGACCGAGCCTATGGAATTCCTCGCCGGCATAGCACAGACGATCGGAATCGCCATCGACCGCCACCGGGATATTGCCCGGATCGCCTATCTTGCCGAGCACGATGCGCTGACGGGCCTGCCAAATCGCGTGCAGCTCGACCGCAAGCTTGGCCGCCTTCTGGAAGCGGCCGGTCGAGAACGAAAATCCGTGACCGTCGCCTTTGCCGATCTCGATAATTTCAAGTTGGTGAACGACAATCTCGGGCATGCGGCTGGAGACGAATTGTTGACCATCGTTGCACAGCGCATATCGGCCCATGTCGGAAACAGCGGTATCGTGTCACGGATCGGCGGCGACGAGTTCGTCGTCGTGCTGGAAGAGGCTGCCGGACCCGCATACGAGCGGCTCACGGCCATACTTGCGGACATATCCAAGCCTTTGACCATTGGCGGTGTCGAGATCCGTACGACTTGCAGCATGGGTGTCGCCTGCGCCACCGCGCATGGCGGTACCGTCTCTGAACTGTTCGTGAATGCCGATATGGCGCTTTACCGCGCCAAGGAATCCGGGCGCAACGCCATCCAGATGTTCACGCAGGCAATGGCGGAGCACGCCCGCAACAAGCTGATCCGGATCGAGGAACTGCGCCGCGCTGTGGAGCGCGATGAATTCGTGCTCCATTACCAGCCGCAAAAGGATATTCCCAGCGGCAAGGTGATCGGCGTCGAAGCCCTCGTGCGTTGGCAGCATCCGACCGAAGGCCTCTTGCCTCCCGGGGTCTTCATCTCCCTGGCCGAGGAAACGGGGCTCATCGTACCGATCGGCGAAATCGTTCTGAGGAAGGCATGCAAGCAGGCCCGGACATGGCAGGAGCGCGGCCTGCCGGCGCTGCGCATCGCGGTAAACGTATCCGCCCGGCAGTTTCTCGAAGGCTCCCTGACGCACCAGGTCGCGTCGGCGCTGCACTCCGCGAGCCTCGATCCAGAGTGGCTTGAACTCGAATTGACGGAAAGCCTGATCATGCAAGACGTCGAGGCCGCCATAGAACGCATGTATGAATTGAAGCAGCTGGGCGTCAGCCTTGCAATCGACGATTTCGGCACGGGATATTCAAATCTGAGCACTCTTCGGCGCTTTCCTCTGTCTCGGCTGAAAATCGACCGGTCATTCATTGCCGACATTCCGGAAAAGCCCGGCGATATGGCAATCACCTCGGCCATCATCTCGCTTGGCAGGATGCTTGCTTTGGAAGTCGTCGCCGAAGGCGTGGAGACCGAGGGACAGGTCAACTTTCTCGAAGGGGCCGGATGCGAGCTGTTTCAGGGCTATCTGTTCGCCAGGCCCCTTCCCGCCCCGGAAATCGAAGAGCTGATTGCTGGAATGACGGCAGAGGCTGGCTGAGAGCAGTATCGGGGAAAACCTCCTCGCCCAAATGGGGCGGAACGCCGATAGCGGCCATCATTGCGGCTGCAGTTCGGCCAGCAGACGGTAACGGCGCTGGCTTGCCATCAGGTGGGCACGCATCGCCTGCCGTGCGCGCTCGGGATCCTGATCGGCAATCGCGGCAAGTATTTCCGCGTGTTCGGCATGAACCTTTTGCAGATAGGCGCGATCGTTGGCTTCCGGCAATGTCGGAAACTGCCCGCGCGGAATGGTACGTGAGCCGAAATGCTGGAGCACGTCGACATAGAAACGATTGTTGGTGGCGACTGCAATGGCCAAGTGGAATTCGTAATCCGCTTCGATTGTCGACATCCCCTGCTCTATCAACAGTGCCATTTTGCGGTTGGCGGCCGTGATTGCCGCTTCCTGCTCGGCCGTCCTGCGGTAGGCAGCGATTGCCGCCGCCTCTCCTTCCGCCGCCATCCGAAATTCCAGCAGTTCCAGGGTTTCGGGGAGACTTTTGATCTCGACAGGTGTCAGCAGGAGGCCGGATCGAGCCGTCGCCTCGGAAACGAAGACGCCCTTGCCCTGAATCGGCTGGACCAGACCGGCGGCGCGCAGATCGGCGATCGCCTCGCGCACGACGGTTCGGCTGACATCGAATTCGGCTTCAAGCTGTGGTTCGGTCGGAAGCTGATCGCCCGCCCGAAGCTTGCCGGTTTCGATCTGCAAACGCAGCTGGTCGATAACCCTTTGCGCTAACCTTTGCCGCGTCCTCGCATTTGTGGTCATCCCCGATCCCCAATCCCGTTGCCGAGGGTCAACCGCAGTGCCTCCGCCGTCGACGCAAAGTCATAATATGAGACAGCTTTAACATCGCGGGTTTTGAATGCAATCGGGACAATATCCGAGATCAAATTTCCCAATCAGATGTATATGTTCTGGAACTTAAATTCGATGAGAGTTCCAGTTTGACCTCGATCGTTTTTCGCAGCCTTGCGGTAACAGTATCGGAAAGGGCGCCGCCATCGATCCAATCGCGCTCCGTGGCATATACGACATAGGGATTTATCACGCACTTGAAATCAAGCATCAGCGACATGGCGAGGCTTCCATATGCCATATAGCTATGCGGAAGCCCGCCGGAGCAGATGAAGGTGACGATCTGATCGAACCAGGCGGATTTTCGGCCGCCCGTACCTGTCGCTCCGGTGAGTTCGATCAGGCTCTTGGCGGCACCGCCGACAGACCAATTGTAAATGGGTACGGCAAGCAGCACACCATCAGCACGGCGAATTGCGTGATATAGCCTGTCATATGAGGGATGCTCGTAGCAATTCAGATTGTCGAATGCGGGCAACTCCAGGTCCTGGAGATCGATAAACTCGACCTCGGACCGTCTCTCCTGCAACAGCCTCTCTGCCTCGCGAGCTATCCGACGGCTCCGGCTTTGCGGATCTAGGCTGCACGACAGAATGGTGATTTTGGATGATTGCATCTTCTTCTCGCTCTGCCGTCTTGCGCGGCGGTCATATCAATGTGCTGATTACCGATGCAGCGTTTTGAGCGCGGACAGCGTCATCGAGCCCGATCAAAGGCCTGGTCAGCGACCGAAAACGGATGAAGGCGTCGCCCTGCCCGAAGCTATCGAACGCATATCAAGAAGGTTCTCGACAATCCAGACGACATCGACGCCGCCGCCGCTTCGGCCGTGATCATCCTGCGTACAATGGGGAATATGTTTGGAAAAGTTCGTGGGAACGCCTGAACCAAGGGGCGGCGATGTACAAACACATATGTAGCATATGTAAAAGGCAAAATGGATGGAGAATGGGACTGCGCGAAAGCCGGTTTGATCTTGAGCGGGCCAGTTCACCCAGCGGTAGCTCGCCGGGCAGGTTTACCCGCTTTCAGATGAATCGAGACAGGCTGAGCGAATTGGATCTCCCGATCATGAGTTGTTAAGTGTCTTACCATTTGCATTGCCGGCCTTAACCTGTATTTAATAGCTGACTGCGCAGGTTTAATACTATATGATAAATCACTCATAATTTCCAAGGCACCGGACCCAATGCGTCTTTTCGCCTCCATAGTTCTTGCAGTTCTCGCTGCATTCGTCACACCCGCCCTGGCGCAGGACGTGCCATCGGTGACTGTTATCAGCTCGTCAGGCTCGGTGACGTTCTCTCGCAATCAGCTGGAGGCTATGGGCCTGGTATCGGTCAAGACCTCGACGCCCTGGAATGCCGGTGTCGTCAATTTCGAAGGCGTGCCGATGGCGCTGCTGCTCGAAAAGGCGAAGGCGCAAGGAGCGACGGCCACGGTCATCGCCCTCAATGATTATAGCGTGGATATCCCGACGAGCGATTTTGCCAAATTCGGCACGATTCTCGCAGTCAAGCGCAATGGCAAATACATGCCGATTGATGATCAGGGGCCATTCTTCGTGATGTATCCATTCGACAGCAATCCTGTCCTGCAGGGCCAGCCCTACCATGGCCGCGCCGTCTGGCAGGTCAAGGCAATCTCCGTCAAATAGTTGCATTGGATCGCATGCGCTTCCTCCGCACAGCGCTGACAATCGTGATCCTGGGTTTCGTCGCCTCGGCAATCTATATTTCCGCCCTGGTCTTTCAACGCCAGACGGCGCTGGAAGACGTGGGCTTGGGGAATATCACTTGGACGATAGCCCAAGCTCCGAGTGAGTTTGCCAGGCTGGAGCAGCGTGTCAGCGCCGCCGGCATGAACGATGGCCACGTCGATGCGAACGAGGTCAGGATGCGCTTCGATATCGTCGTCAATCGTCTCAAGACCCTTCGGTCCAACGGGGTCGAGAACTTCGTTCAATCCGATCCGCACAACGGCCAGATCCTCGACGACTTCGAAGCCGCGCTCAAGCAGACCCGGCCGCTGCTCGACCAGCTTTCCGTGCCCGGTACGCCAGCGCGCATACTCACAATCCTGGAGCCCATCTATCCCAAGCTGACGCGGCTTTCCGGCAACGGCAACATGTGGTACTCGGCGCGTAACGCAGACGACCGGCGTGGTCTCCTTCGCCTGCAATGGGCTTTGACCTGGGTTACCGTCGGCATGATCGTCGGCGGGTGTTTGCTGATCCTGCTACTGCTCATTCACAATGGACTTTTGGGCCGCGCCCGGGCGATCCTGCAGGCCAAGGAACGGACCCTTGCGGTGCAGAACGACCGGTTTGATGCGGCGATAGAGGCGATGTCGCTCGGCCTGTGCCTGCTCGACGACCAATACCGCGTCATCGTTCACAACTCGCGTTTCCTGAGCCTATTCAGACTCGAGGAATCGCAGTGCACGCCGGGTACCCCGCTGGCTGATCTCGTCGCACCCGAATTGCTGCCCCCCGCCCTATCCCCCGGCATGGAGCATGGCCCTGCCGGAAGCGGCCCCGATGACCGGAATGACATCGCAGTGCTGAGCGACAATGTCCATCGTCTGGCCAACGACATGGTGCTGGAGGTATCGCACGAACCGATGGGCGAAGGCGGCTGGGTCTGCACGTTCGAGGATGTCACCGAGCGTCACCGCGTGCAGGATCGCGTGGTGCATATGGCCCACCATGATGCGCTGACCGACATGCCCAATCGGCTGCTATTCTGGGAGAGCATCAGCCAAGCCCTGCGTGCATTGGCGGCCGGCGGCCAGCTCTTCGCCATACTTTATCTCGATCTCGACCGCTTCAAGGAAGTCAACGACACGCTTGGCCACCCGGTCGGCGACGCGCTGCTGCGCAAGGTTGCCGGTCGGCTGCGCAAGATCGTCGCCCGGGATGACATCGTGGCGCGGCTGGGCGGCGATGAATTCGCCGTGTTGCACAAATGCGTGGATTCTGCGCTCGAAAGCGCCCTCGACCTGTCGGAGCGCCTCATTGCCAATATCAGCCAGCCTTACCGGATCGATGGCAACGAAATCGTTGTCAGCACCAGTATCGGCATCGCGGTGGCGCCGCGCGATGGCGGCGATACCGACCGGCTGATGAAGAACGCCGACCTGGCGCTCTACCAGGCCAAGGCCGACGGCAAGGCGGTTTACCGCGTCTTCTCCCCCTTGATGGAGCAACAGCTTCAGAACCGGCGCAATCTGGAAGCGGATATGCGCCACGGCATCGGTCTTGGGCAATTCGAGGTCTATTACCAGCCTCAGATTTCGCTCAAGACCCGCGAGATCGTGGCCAGCGAGGCGCTGGTGCGCTGGCGGCATCCCGAACGCGGGCTGATCCAGCCGGCCGAATTCATCCCGCTGGCCGAGGAAACCGGCTTTATCGACATACTCGGCGAATGGGTATTGCAGCAGGCCTGCCGCGATGCCCTTAACTGGCCCGGGGACATACGCGTTTCTGTCAATCTCTCTCCCGTTCAGTTCCGTCAGGCGGACCTGGTCGATATGGTCAAGGGAGTGCTGGCGCTCACTAAATTCGACGCGCGGCGGCTGGAGTTGGAAATCACAGAGACGGTATTCCTGCAGGATAATGCCGCCAATCTCGCGGTGCTGAACCGGCTGCGTTCGCTGGGCTTGACCATCGCGCTCGACGATTTCGGCACCGGCTATTCGTCGCTGAGCTATCTGCAGCGCTTCCCTTTCGACAAGCTCAAGATCGACCGCAGCTTCGTGCGCGACCTGGAGAGCCGGCCCGACAGCATTGCCATCGTCCTGTCCATCGCCTCGCTCGCGCGCAATCTCAATATGCTAACCATTGCGGAGGGCGTCGAGACGCCGACCCAACTCGATATGATCACCAAGGCCGGTTGCTCGCTGAGCCAAGGCAATTACTTCAGCCCGCCCATCCCGGAAGTGGAATTCCGCGCCCTGATCAACCGGCAGAACAACGATATCATCCCTGCCAGCGCAGTCTCAAACGCTCCACGGGAATTCTGAACAGGCAAAAGTTGGGCGGATGCCTCTTAGTCAAAGCCGTTCAAGTATCGCTCGCTATCTCGAAGCCAAGGTTAGGGGTATGGTTTTGCCGAGAAACTCAGGGCTAACGGCATTGATGCGCTCGCACATTTCGCTAACGGATGCCTTGGTCGAAGCTGGAGCGTTTCGTAGCTGCCTGACCATTTCCAACTGCGCTGAGCGACTATTCAGCACCCGCATTAGGACAATCGATGTCCAACGAGGGGCGGATCTCATAATATCAGTAAATGCGCCGAGAACCGCGCGAATGTATTCCTCGTCATCAGAAGTCTCCGCAGCATGAATGATTACCAATTCACTCTCGCCATATCGGATCATTTAACATTTGGCCGAGTAGTGCCTGCCCTTTAGGCTTCAACAACTCTCGAAAATCGTCTTCATTGAGAATTCCGAAATTGGATGCAGCCGTATATTCGGCAGTGAAAATCGGCGCCAACGGCACGTCTCCAATATTTGAGTCTGCCTGGATAGCGCGGTCGAGTTCAGCAACGAACTCCTTAAACCGCTTGATTGCATAGTTCTTGTGGTTTTCAGGTGCCACGATGTGTGAAACCTGTGCATTGGGAAATACGCAATAATTTAATGTCGCATCGCTGAAGCTCACGGCATCAATGCGGGTCGGCTTCTCCGTGTAGTCTCGTCCAAAGACGATATCATCGAGTTTCCCGGTAAATATCGAATTTGATATTGTAGCTTGCCGAAATTCAACACGATCCAGCCGGCAATTCAAGAAAGCGCTTTTTTCGAACTTCGCATAGTCTATCGGTAAGCGTCCGGCGAATAGATTTTATGCCTGCTTACGGTTTTGAGCCTCGATTCGAGCCTGTTCTTTAGCCATGATG
>NZ_JAUQTZ010000125.1:0-18330 GCF_059803845.1 Rhizobium sp. UFLA01-1127
TCGGGTGGGAGGAAATCATGCGATCGCCGCGTGCGCGGTTGCCGATCTGGTCATGGTTCTGGATGAAGGAGATGAACGCCGATGGCGGCAAGCCAACGCTCGGCGATCCCCTGGGCCGACCTCGATACCGCATATGCTCCCCTTGAAACGCAAAGCCTTCGGCAAGCGCGCGGCTCAGACGCGGCTGCCAATCGGCATAATCCGCATAGTAGCCGAAGATCTCACCAGTGGCCGCTACGTGGAGAGCGTGGTGGATGTCATCATTCCACTGTGCCGTAAAATGACGCGGCTTGCCCTCGTCGTCGCGAGCGAGGAGAGCCGCGTCATTGTCCTCGTTCTCGACGATCAGATGGATCTGGCGTTCGGGAAATGCACTTCTGATGCGATCGGCAAGTTCGAGAAGGATATGCGGATCGCTATCGTCCTTCATCGCGTGCACGGCATCGAGCCGCAAGCCGTCCATCCGGAACTCGCTCAGCCAATAGATCGCATTTTCGATGACGAAATCACGGACGAAGCGGCTGCCTTCGCCATCGTAATTCAGGCCCTTGCCCCAGACGCTTTCGTGCCGGTCGCCAAAGATCGGCGCGTAGCGGGGCAGATAGTTCCCGTCCGGCCCGAAATGGTTATAGACCACATCGAGAAAGACGCAGAGACCTCGCTGGTGGGCTGCATCGACGAGCATTTTGAGATGTTCAGGGCGGCCATAGCTGCTATCTGGCGCATAGGGTAAAACGCCGTCGTAGCCCCACCCATATCGGCCGCGAAAATCCGAAAGCGGCATGAGTTGAATGGTCGTTACGCCCAGGCGCTGCAAATGGTCGAACTTTTCGATGGCTGACAGAAATGTGCCGGCTTCGGTGAACGCGCCGACATGCAGTTCGTAAATGACAATTTCCTCCCAGCGGCGTCCCTTCCATCCCTGCGTTTGCCATTCGAACCTGGGATCGATCAGTTCGCTCGGGCCGTGAACGTCTTCGGGTTGAAAGCGCGAGGCAGGATCCGGCACGGCAAACCCGTCGGCCAGCACGAATTTATAGCGATCGCCGATCTGCGCATCATTGACTTCGGCGACATGCCATCCGTCCTGCATCGGCCGCATCGCCCATTCCCCACGCCGCTCGACGCGGACGAGCGCGCGCTCCGCCAGAGGCGCCCATAGGCGGAACAAGACCGCATTCTCGTTGATTTGGGGTCCAAATGCGAAGCTATGGTGCATGATGTCCCGTCCATCGATGACACTGAGATTTTCATGCATTCCAACACATCTTGCCGGGAACGGTTCCTTCGGTGGGAACAGATCTCTTTCAGTTCCGTTCGTTATGGCGCGTGACACAGCGGGGAAGCCATGACCGTCCTGACCTCTACCTATCGCCTGCAGTTTCGCGGAGATGTCATCTTTGACAAGGCAACGGAACTGGTTCCCCATCTGAAGGATCTCGGCATCAGCCATGTCTATGCCTCGCCGATTTTCGCAGCAAAGAAGGGATCGACACATGGTTATGATGTCACGGATGCAAACGAGATAGACGCGGTGCTTGGCGGTCGCACGGGGTTCGATGCGTTCTGTGCGGCCTTGCACCGGGCGAAGCTGGGCCTGATCCTCGACATCGTGCCCAACCATATGGCCGCTTCCGTCGAAAACCCGTGGTGGCGTGACGTGTTGCAGCGTGGATCGAGCAGCGCCTATGCCGGCCATTTCGATATCGATTGGCGCCGCAAGCTCACCTTGCCGCTCCTCGGGCGGCCATTCGAGGAAAGCCTGGTCGCAGGTGATTTTGATCTTCGCTACGAGCCTACGGATGGAGGTATCTATCTGGCCTATTTCGACGATCGGCTTCCGCTCTCGATTGAAAGTGCCGAGCGGCTGATAGCGGACATTGGAACTGATGCGGAACGGTTGGGTGCGTTTTCGTTGGATGCGGCCGCGATGCGAAAACTTCTCGCCGAACAGCATTGGCAGCTGCTCTATTGGAAAGACGCCGCCGAAAACCTCAGCTATCGGCGCTTCTTCGAGGTGGCAGGCCTGGTCGGGATGCGCGTGGAGGACGAGCGGGTCTTCAACGACACACACCGACTGATCATCGAATTGGTTCGTTCCGGACAGGTCCAGGGACTACGCGTCGACCATATCGACGGACTGGCCGATCCGAAGGGCTATCTCGAGCATTTGCGGCAGGCCGTCGGCCCCGACACTTTCATCGTCGTCGAGAAAATCCTTGCCCGCGGTGAAAAGCTTCCGGCGGATTGGCCGGTGTCGGGAACGACCGGCTATGAATTCATCGCCGTCATGGCAGATCTCTTCGTGAATGAAGAGGGATTACGCAAGCTGGATGAAGCCTACAGGTCCGTCGGCGAGGACGATGCTGACTTTGCCGCAGGTTTGCGTAAGGCGAAGCTGTTGATGGTCGAGCGCAATTTTGCAGGCGAGATGAGGCGTTTGACGAGCCTGGCATGTTCGATTTTTCCCGATTTCGGCGCGGAGGAAATATCGTCGGCGCTTTGCGAACTGCTGATCGCCTTCCCAGTTTACCGTACCTACGGCTATCGGGGAGCTGTATCGTCTGAAGACGTGGCGGTCATCGAGAGCGCCTGCGAGGCGGCACAAAGCCGATTGCAGACCATTGATGCTCTCGATGCGTTCGGCCGTCTTTTGAAAGGAGATGTTTCTGCACCCGAAGCTCTGGAGTTTCGAGCCAGATTTCAGCAGCTTAGCGGCCCGATCATGGCAAAGGCAGTCGAGGACACGCTGTTTTATCGGTATAACCGCCTGATCGCATTGAACGAGGTCGGAGGCGAGCCAGATGTGCCGCCGGGCTCAGTGGCGGCCTTTCACCAATTCATGACCGATCGATTTCGGTCGCAGTCCGGCGGCCTCTCCTCGACATCGACGCATGATACCAAGCGGGGAGAAGACGCCCGTGCCCGCCTCTACAGTCTGACGCAGGATCCCGATGCCTGGATTGCGGGTGTCGAGCGATGGCGCAATATGAATTCTGCTTTTCGCTCCGGCCTTGCCGATGGGCCTGCACCTGAGCCCAATATCGAATGGATGCTTTACCAGGCGCTTGCCGGCGTCTGGCCGCAGGACATCGAAGGAGCAGATCGGAACGCACTGAAGGAGCGGTTTTCCGCCTATGTCTTGAAAGCAATCCGAGAAGCTAAGCTCCGGACGGATTGGATGGATGAAAATCGGGCTTATGAGCGCGCGGTTCAGGCCTATGCTGCTGCGTTGCTATCGGAGGATAATCAGGACTTCATCCGTGATTTTGACCGCACGCTGCGCCCTTTCATGGAGTTTGGTTTTCGCAACAGTCTGTCGCAGGTGCTGATCAAGCTTACGGCTCCCGGCATTCCCGATATCTATCAGGGTGCAGAAGGCCTCGATTTCAGCCTGGTGGATCCGGACAATCGAAGACCGGTCGACCATCTGTGGACCGACACGGGAACCGCCGATCCTCTCGCATCGGATGCCGCTTCCTTGAAGCGGCAATTCATCCACAAGGTGCTGCACTATCGCAATCAGCACCCCTTGCTTTTTCTCGAGGGCAAATATGTGCCGTTGGAAACCGGCGGGGCACGAGCGTCCAATCTCGTTGCCTTCGCGCGCGTTCACGAGCGGGAAATAGCGGTTACCATCGTGCCGCGTCTGGTCGGTATGCCTTCATCGGATTTCTGGAAGGATACCGCTGTCGTCATGCCGCGAGAGCTTGAGAGGCCGTTATACGATCTCCTGACGGATCAGCCGTTACCCTCCGGCAATCTTCTGGCAGCGCAGCTGTTTGCCGAGCAACCCCTATCCTTTCTCGTGGGAGACAGGTGACGATCTCGGCGCGCATCCATGCGTACTCCGACCTCGAGGCCGGAACAAAGCGCGTCATGGGGTGTTTCTGCTGCGCGCAACGATCACGAGGATTCCATGGCGGAAGGCGGCAAGAGGCATGCGATCGAGCCGGGCGATTACACGCGTCTGGGAGCAAATTACGATGGAGAGGGTGTCAATTTTGCGCTTTTCAGCGCCTATGCGGAAAAGGTGGAGCTTTGCCTTTTCGACGAAAGCGGAAAGCAGGAGATCGAGCGGATCGCTCTGCCGGAATATACCCATGAGATCTGGCATGGCTATGTTCCTGGATTGAAGCCGGGCGCCTTGTATGGCTACCGCGTATACGGCCCGTTCGATCCGTTGAAAGGCCATCGCTTCAATGCGAACAAATTGCTCGTCGACCCCTATGCCCGTGAGCTTGTCGGCAATATCGAATGGTCGCAAGCCCAGTTCGCCTATGTCCTGGACGACGAGCAGAAGGATCTTTCCTTCGACGAGACAGACAGCGCCGGGCAGATGCCGAAATGCCGCGTCGTCGACCTCAAGAATGAAGCGCCGGAGAAAAGGCCGGTGGTCGCCTGGCCTCAAACCATTTTCTATGAGGCGCACGTCAAAGGAATGACGGTGCTAAATCCGGCAATTCCGGAGCCATTGCGTGGCACCTTTGACGGTCTGGGGCATGGGGCGGTCGTCGATTATATCAAGAGCCTCGGCATCACTTCGATTGAGCTCCTTCCCATTCATTTCTTTCCCGATGACAGTCATTTGCTCGACAAGGGCTTAAGCAACTATTGGGGCTACAACAGCCTTGCCTTCTTCGCGCCGGCAACGCGTTATTACGGGCCGAAAGGCTTAGCCGGCTTTCGCGACATGGTGCGTGCCTTCCACGATGCCGGGATCGAGGTCATCCTCGACGTCGTCTATAACCATACCGCGGAGGGCAATGAACTCGGTCCGACCCTTTCGTTCAAGGGCATCGACAATTTCTCCTATTACCGCACTCTGCCGGACCAGCCTCGCTATTATATCAACGACACCGGCACCGGTAATACGATCAACACGTCGCATCCGCGCGTGCTGCAAATGGTGACCGACTCGCTGCGCTATTGGGTCGAAGAAATGCACGTCGATGGCTTTCGTTTCGATCTCGGCACCATTCTGGGCCGCGAACCCCAGGGCTTCGATCAGCGCAGCGGCTTCTTCGATGCCGTTGGCCAGGATCCGGTCCTTGCGAAAGTGAAACTTATTGGCGAGCCGTGGGACATTGGTCCCGGCGGTTACCAGGTAGGAGGATTTCCGCCGGGCTGGGCGGAATGGAACGATAAATATCGCGATACGGTACGCGATTACTGGAAGGGCACTCCCGGCATGACAAGGGACTTCGCTGCCCGCATTCTAGGGTCAGGCGATGTTTATGATCTTCGCGGCCGCCGCCCATGGGCGAGCGTCAATTTCATCGCCGCGCATGACGGCTTCACGCTCAATGATCTCGTCTCCCATAACGAGAAGCACAATGAGGCCAATGGCGAAGACAACAATGACGGCCACAATGACAACCGCAGCTACAATTATGGCGCGGAAGGCCCGACCGACGATGAAGCCATCAATATCGTTCGGGAGCGCCAGAAGCGCAATTTCCTCGCGACCCTCTTTCTTTCGCATGGGACGCCGATGCTGCTGGCGGGTGATGAATCCGGCCGCAGCCAGATGGGCAACAACAATGGCTACTGTCAGGACAATGAAGTCAGCTGGCTGCATTGGGACGATCGATATGGCAGCGCCGAAGCGCTTTATACGTTCGTCAAACGCCTGATCGCCTTGCGTCAGGCACATTCCATCCTCAGACGAGAAAATTGGCGTGATGGTTTGATTGTAACCTGGCTCAATCAGGGCGGCGGCGAGCAGACGGATGAGCAATGGGATGATGAAGCGAATACAGCGATCGGCTTGCGCCTGTCGCGCGAGCAGCCCTTCGAAGAAGGCTGGGATGATGTTCTACTGCTGTTCAACCCCTGTGATGCAGATGTCGACTTTACCTTGCCGGATGACAAACGCTGGGCGCTGGAGCTGTCGACATCCGATCCTGACGAGCCGGATCGAGGTGCAGTGGAGAAGAAGATTTTGAATCTTGAAGCCCGCAGTCTCTCACTTTTGCGGCCAGCCTGAGACAGGCGTGGGAGAAATAACAATGCACATCGCACGTCTCAAGAGTGTGCAAGCTCGGATAAGCAAGCGAAATCTCGATCCTATCCTCCAATCGAAGATCCTATCGATATCGCCATTTTGGCGATACGCGGCTTTCCTCATCTCACCGGCCTAGCGGACGATGAGACGAATATTGGGACTTAATGTCGTCTTCTGGCCCGCATGATTTCCTGCGCTATGCCGGCGAGCAATAGGGGTTCTATCCAATTAGTCGTCGGCCCATATAAAACATGCCGCTCACTGAGATTTTAGCCTGAATCAAGATCGATGGCTCCGTCTGGTTTTCAGCAGACGTCAATATCTGTTGTTGCTTGGAAACTTTTCCGAGTCTCGGAACTTTGATGGGAGACGGTGAGATGATGCGCGGGCGTTCCCCTGCAAGGGATCGATGCTGCTGTACCGTCTTCGATTTCCATGGCCGATGGGCCGAGCCGGAGGAGCTGATGCCGTTAACATATCACGTTGGCATCCATGACGAGGGTTTTGCCTACCGCGTCGGTGATGTCTGGTCGGAGACCTTTCCCGACCACGAGAGTGCGCTTGCCGCTGCCAAATCTGCCGCAGCCCGGCAGCACCAGGGCGGTGAAGATGCCGAAATCAGCTACCAGCTGTCCGACGGACGCTGGCAGACGGAGCATGTCAGCCGCGGGGAAGGCCCGATCACAAATGTAAGCGATGATGAGGGACATGCCATGACTGAATTGACCGGATCATGCCGTTGCGGGCAAGTGCGTCTGATGGTGCGCGGAAAACCGCTTCGTATCGGCATTTGCCATTGCACCGATTGCCGGCAGGAAAGCGGGTCCGCCTTCACTTATTTCGGCCTGTGGCCCGCGAGTGAATTTCACTATGAAGGCGCGACGAGCGAGTTTGCCGGACGTGAGTTTTGCCCGCGTTGCGGATCGCGCGTCTTTGCTGCCGGCGATAGCGAGGTCGAGATCAAACTTGGGATACTGAGCGAGGCACCCACGCGTTTTAGGCCCACCTATGAGGTGTGGACCAAGCGGCGGGAATCCTGGCTTTCGCCGATCGAAGGAGCGGAGCAGTACGAAGAGGATCGACGATGAGCGGCGTACGATGGTCGGTTGGCCATCTTGGCGAAGAGTAAAAAGCGGCTCAAATGGCCGGTGACCTGGGCTGCTCCCTACCTACTCGGCCATCTGTCATCCATGCTACAGCTGGGATCTCGACAGGCTCGCTGCGCTATAGCAAATATGCGCAAGGTGGATATTCTCCTCAGTTCTCAACGAAAACCGGTAGCGGATGCTCCGAAAATGGCAGGTGGGCAGTTCACATTACCTCAAGAGCTTGAAGATCACGTCACGCGTCGATTTTCGAACACTCAGCTCGACCTCAAGGCTGCCGATGGCCTATTCGAGTGGCCTTCATTTACGCCATGCGGCTCCGGAGCGACCTAATCGCAGCTTCAGGATCATCCAGATCGCCGAGTAAGCTTCTGATCACTTCATGAACAGGCCGCACCCTCGAGATCTCATTTGATCATGCGATAGGAGTAGAACAGAAAGCCCGGCTTGTTCGGCGCACGAGAGACCTGCCTCACCGAGGACCATCATTGCCGTCGCCCAGGCGTCGGCACTCATACAATTGCCAGCGATTGCCGTCGCCGAGGCGGGTGGATTTTGGAGCGGCATGCCGAGCCGTGGATCCATGGTATGGGATAGACGGTGTCCGCCAACCTCCACCCAATGGCGATAATCTCCCGATGTCGCGATGGCAGCTCCGGAAAGCTCGATGATGGAGTGCGGCGCTCGTTCGTGACGATCAGGTCGCTCAATGGCAATCGTCCAAGCACTGCCATCTGGTTGGGTACCGAGCGCGAGCAGTTCTCCATCGATCGCGAAAAGGCCTGCTTCCACACCGTGCAGACGAGCTGCATCAGCCAGCCGATCGACACCATAGCCCTTGGCTATGCCGTTTAGGTCGAGACACACGTCGGCATGTTTGCGTGCTCTCCGATTGGCGATGTCGAGCTCCAGCGTGCGATAAGTCTGGTCGCGGCACTTGATGCGGGCGGCCTTTATCGCCGTTTCGTCTGCATCTGCCGTCCCGAAACCCCAGGCGGTGACGGCGTCCCCAACGCCAATGTCGAAGGCTCCGTGCGAAGCTTCGCCGATCGAGAGTCCCGCTTTCAGCACGCTCATCAGCTGTTCGGGCAGGGATACCCACTCGCCAAGAGTGGCGCGGTTGAGGCGATTAAGATCGCTGTCGGGCTTCCACGTGGACATCTGCCGATCGACCTGCGCGACGGCGTTTGCCAAGGCGGCATCGACCTCCGCGGGTTTGAAGTCGAACGGCATGTGAAAAAGCGCCGACCAGCGAGTCCCCATGGTGGCCCCGTTCAACGCATGACGGGCAAGATTAGTAAACGTCTTCGGCATAGCGGCCCTCCGCCTTGAGAATGGCGAGATCAACGCCGTGCGGCGTCAGTATATCTGAGAGAGCCGCGGCCACTCCCAATGCCATCTCGCGGCTGCCGCAGACCAGAATCTGACCTCCCGTCGCAACCAGCTTGCGGATCCTTGCACCGTCATTGCGCAGGACGTCCTGAACGTAGGTCGGGTTCACCGTGCGCGAAAAAGCAGCAACGACGTCCACCAGGCGGCCTTCCGTCCTCCAGTTCGACAATTCCTCCGCATAGAAGGCGTCGCTCGCCGGATGGCGTGTCCCGAAATAAAGATACATAGGTCGGCGTGCCCTGTTCGCGCGCGCAAAGCCCGCCAACGGCCCGATGCCGGTGCCAGCACCGATGAGGATGACCGGCCTTCGACCGCGTGCGGGCCGGAAATCCGGATTAGCACGAACAAAAGCGCTCACTGTCTGTCCGGGTTCAAGCGTCGTAAGCTGCCCAGAACAGAGGCCGCCCGGCTGTTTTCGGACGCAGATTTCCAAGAACCCGTCACTTGAGGCCGATGCGAGCGAATAGAACCGCGGCACATTCGAACCTTGAGGCAGAATGCCGACCAGATCGCCTGCCTCGAACCGCGGCAGCAGCGTCTTACCTGTCAGACGCTGCCGAATGGAAATCTTCGGCAGGGAGAAGCGCAGGATGACAGTGGTTGCCTCGACGCTTCCACCGTAATCGCGGCGTGAGGCGAGCGACAGATCCCACGTCTTCGGTCTGGTCTGCAGGTGATTGAGTTCGAAGCTCCGACCGAGCGCTTGGGCGAGGTTCCGGCCCCAGCGGGCAAAGTCCTGGATCGACTGGCGGTCCACGGTGTCGTAAGGCAACAACATATTCCAACCCTTTTCTTCCGCCACCCGTGCGACTTCAGCTGCGAAGCCGCAGAAGGAGGGGAAGCTGCGGTCACCGAAGCCCAGAACTGCAAGCGAAAGATCCTGCCTGACGGGTGTGCGGCGAAGGCGTTCAAGAAAGCCGCGCGCCGAAGCCGGAGCTTCGCCATCGCCGAAGGTCGCGGTAAGCAAGATTAATCGACGCGCTCGCGCCCATCGCGCCGGCTCGAATGCGGACATCGGACCAACATGGACACGCATGCCCTGAACCGAGAGCGATTTGCTGAGCGTTTCGGCAAATTTCCAGGTGGTGCCACCGTCGCTGCCGACGAGGACTATGGTATCTGCGTCGCGCGCGGAAGCCGAACTTCCCTTTTTCCCGCCGCGGCCGGCGAACCAGACGGTGAGGCCGGTCCAGCTCAGGATGGGAATGGCGAGCGCGCAAACGCCAAGCAGCAGGCCGACCCACGCCATGCCTCGACCTGTATGCAGCATGACGACAAGGTCTGTCACGCGGTCGACCCAGTTTGAACCTTGCCAGGCGATCAGTGCACCGGTGCCCTGGTCGATAAAGCCCTCACCGGCGTCGGTCTTGAGGGTAAATGTGTCAGTCGCATTGTCCGCGGCTGGAAAGCGAAGTGAGCGAAGTGTGTCGACCGAGGTCCGGCGCAAAGCGGAGATGGTGCCGACGGGAACGCCTGTAGCCCCGCTCACCTCCGCCGGAAAGGGCAGTGCGCCGGCACCCTCCGGCAGGTATCCGAAAGTCGCTGCGGTCATCCAAAGAGCGGTGAGCGACGATAGAAGGAGGCCGGGTAGCGCAAGCCGCGAAACGACCGCGTGCAGGCGCCTATCGCCGGTGCCCTTTGCAGGCTTGAGGATGAGACGCCACCCGCCTGCCCGACGTGCCAGCAGCGATAGCCCCGAGAGAGCCAGCGTCAGCAGCGCTGCCGCGCCACCGGCGGCAACGAGGCGACCGGTGTCGTTAAGAAACAAGGACCGATGAAGACTGATAAGCCACCGCTCGAAAGTCGTTGTATTGGCGCTGCCAACCGGTCTCCCAGTCGCCGGATCGATGATGGATGAGACTGGCTGGTCGCCTTTGAGATAGTATGCCGTGATCCGGCCGGTTGGTGCGCGCCTGATCTGCTCCACCGAAGGCTCCGCAGCCTGAATGCGTGCGGCAAGTTCGGCCACGCTGATCTGCTGACTGGCGGGCATTGTGAGTGTCTCAAGGGCCGGGAAGACCGAAAGTGCGGTGCCGCTTATCGCAATGACAGTGACAAGTGCTGCGGCGATCAGCCCGAACCAGCGGTGGAGCGACCGAATCATATCAATTTCCTTGGTGATTAACGCGAATAGGTGAAGTCCGCGATGTAGCGGCTGCCTTTGATCGCATGACCTGCGCCCGCTGAAGTCAGCGGTACGACGACTTCGTTGGGACTATCCTGCATGTCTTCGGCGGCGGAATCGATGTGCAGCCGGTAGCCAGCGTCGAAGAGGGTATCGGCAAGATCGACGGTGATTTTGAGCGTGCGCCCGGAGCCAACGCTGGCGCCGGTGATGCCGTTGATTTCTCTCGTGGCGCCTCTGGTCGCGCGATACCACCCGTTCAGGTGTTCGTAGTAGCGCGCCTTGCCACCGGCCATCCAGAGGCTGCCCACATATTTGCCCTGCCCATCCGTGACGTAATAGGCGAGATAGGCTCCGTTGCCGCCGAAACTGCGCATGTTGGTGGTGAAGGTCACCTGGCTTGCCAGAGCAAGGCTCGGCACTGTCAGCGCTGTCGTGATGGCCAGTACGGCCAACATGGGTTTGGTTCGCATCATATGCTCCGGTAAGAAAAGAATGGCGTGATCAATTCATCTGGCTGTGCGGCATGCTGCCGGGCACAAAGAGGCCGTTGCTCGGCGGAGTGGTGTCCTTTGGGATGGGAGTGTTTCCGTTGCCGCAGGCATCATCGCCGCCGTCGTCATCTTCCTCGCCATGTTCGCCGCAGTCGTTGGCGGCGTGTTCGCCATTCCCATCCTGACGCTGGGGATATCCCTCGGTTTGGCCTTTTCGCTCGCGCTCGTGGTCCGCGACCTTCACGATGTCTTGCCTAGCCGTGTCGAACCTTAGCGTATCGAGTGGCAAAGCCCGGGCCGCCGTCACGGCGGCAAGAATGCTTGTGCCGGCAGCGGCGGCGAGAAGAAGTCTGCGGTTGATCATGAATAAATCTCCTTGGGAATAAGCTTGTGGTCGCCGTACCGCAGTGTTCATCGAGTTGCGCGACATCGAGCCTTCCGGAGGACGATCGCAGTCTTCTCCTGGGTGCCGGGATATCGCGGCCATGATGCTGAGTGTGATGCGGTTTTCATCATTGGTTTGTTCTTGTGATCGAGGCGATCATTCGAACCACAAGCTGACCGGCACCTGACAGACGCTGAGACTTTGCTTCAGCTTCCCGTAAGCCAACGGTTGGACTACACAGGAAGGTAAAGGAGAGACTGAGCATGAGAGTCTTGCTGATCGAGGACGATAGGGCGCTGGGGACGGCTATCCGTGATCAGATCGCAGCCGATGGACACTCCGTCGATTGGATGAACCGCCTTGATAGCGCGCG
This sequence comes from Rhizobium sp. UFLA01-1127, assembly GCF_059803845.1. NCBI lineage: Bacteria > Pseudomonadati > Pseudomonadota > Alphaproteobacteria > Hyphomicrobiales > Rhizobiaceae > Rhizobium > Rhizobium sp. UFLA01-1127. The sequence goes on from NZ_JAUQTZ010000125.1 coordinate 11,883, forward strand.
AGATGCGCATGCTTCGACCAGCTACGATCTCATCTTGCTTGACCTGATGCTGCCAGACGGGCTTGGCGTTCCGTTTCTCAAGGCGCTGAGGGCGCGGGGCGACGTCACGCCCGTGATCATATTAACCGCGCTCGATCAGGTGTCGGATCGGATCTCGGGGCTCAACGCTGGAGCGGATGACTATATGGTGAAGCCTTTCGACCTGGACGAATTATCCGCGCGCATCGGATCTGTTGCACGCCGCTACACGGGCAATCCGAATCCGATCATTACGCTGGGCCCGTTAGAAATCGACCTTGCTGGGCGCAGCGTCAGGCTGAATGGCAAACCCATCGTCCTGACGGCGCGAGAATGGGTGTTGTTCGAGGCCTTTATCCAGCGTCCCGGCCAGTTGCTTTCCAAGGCGCAGCTCGAAGAACGGCTTTATTCTTTCGATCAGGAAGTTGAGAGCAATGCCATCGAGGTCCATGTGAGCCGGCTACGCAAGAAGTTGGGCGCGCGCGTGATCGAAACCGAGCGCGGACTTGGTTATAGGCTGGGGCGGCCATGAACTGGGTGTCTTCCCTTCAGGCGCGGTTGGCAATCGCGATTGGTGCATCCGTGACGGTGCTGTGGCTTGCAGCCGCCGTCGCCACCGCAGATCGGCTCGAGCGAGAAATGGAGCAGGTCTATGACGACGGTCTGAAGGCGACGGCGGAGCGCATCTTGCCCATCGCCCAGCATGACTTGCGAGAAGGACATCCCCGACACGAAAGCCCTGAGGTCGGCGAAGAGGACGACAGTCGCCATGACGCGCAGCCGAAACGCGAATTTCGCTACGGCGAAGATGTGACATTTATTCTGCGTGACAGACAGGGTCGTATCCTGCTTGGCTCTGCAGGAGTGGACGCCTCGGTCTTTCCTCCTTTCGAGAAGCCGGGATTTTCTCAAACCGACACCCATCAGCTCTATTATGCGGCAAGCGCTGATGGAAGCCTCAGCATTTCGGTGGCGGAACCGCTGGCACATCGCCAGGAACTGTCAAAAAAAATGTTGCTAGGTTTGGTGCTGCCGCTTTTGATTGTCATTCCGCTGAGCCTGGTGGCGATCCTCGTCGCCGTCCGGATTTCGCTACGTCCGGTCCGCGCACTCAAACAGGGGCTTTCGCTTCGTGGCGCACAAGATCTCTCTCCATTAGCTGCTGCCGGCCTGCCACGTGAACTCCTGCCGATTTCGACGGGCATCAATCAGCTTCTTGCGCGTCTTAAGGGTGCCTTTGACGCCGAGCGGACCTTTGCGGCGAACGTTGCGCATGAGCTTCGAACCCCCGTTGCCGGCGCGATCGCACAAGCTCAACGCATATGCTCCGAGACGAAAGAGGAGCTGACCGCGGAACGCACGAGGGAGATCGAAACGACGCTCAAGCGCCTTATGCGCATGTCTGAAAAGCTCATGCAGCTTGCGCGGGCCGAGGGCGGCCGGTTGCGCTCAGACAAAGCGTTCGATCTGAGGTCGGTCCTGCATATGATCGTCAAGGATTTCGAACGTGCCGGACTGGAGCGAATCGAGTTGACCATGCCCGAAATGGCCGTTCTATCGCCACTCGATCCCGATGCAGTCGGTATTCTTGCCCGCAATCTGATCGAAAATGCATTGAAACATGGAGCGCAGGGAAGTCCGGTCCGTGTTACGCTCGACCGCCAAGGAATATTATCCGTCGCCAATGATGGCGCGATTCTTCCGCCGGAGGCAGTGAACCGGCTCATGCGTCGGTTTGAACGCGGCAACCTTAAGACTGTCGGGAGCGGCCTTGGGCTTGCTATCGTCAAGGCGATTGCGGACCGTGTCGGAGCCGCAATCGAGGTTGTGTCACCTCTTCGGGGAAGCGGTGGAGGCGTCGAGGTGCGGGTAAGCTTACCGATCAACTGATGCGGCACTGACGGTGCACCGTTCAGTGTCAGCGGGCTGGGGGATAGTGACGATCCTGCCACGAGCTTGCGCTACCCGCAGCCACAGCTAATGTGACATGAGGACCGGCAAAAGCGGCTCCTGCAAGACGATGCCGGTCGCCCCGCCCAAGATAAAATCTCGCAATCGAGAATGTCCGAATGCTCCCATGACCAAAAAATCACCACCAAGTTCCAGCGCGGCCGGCTGGATGCTCTCGCCAATGGAAGAGCTGCTAGCTTGCATGACCGTTGCCCTGGCACTGATACCACTCGACCTCAAAATTTCAGCAAGGCGGGATCCGCTGTCGGTCGATAGCGACTTTTGGGCCGTCACGCTTCAAATATCTGGATGCGGCCTTCTTCGAGCGCAGCCAGAAAGGCACTCCTTGCGACCAAAGCTTCCACATGACCCTCATGGGCATCGATGAGCGTCCGCTTGGCATTCTTATAGGCGATCCCGTGTGCCTTCGTCGGCCAGTTCCGTAGCAGATAGTAGGTAGCGGCTTCGGTGTTGGCAATCGTCAGGCGTTGGCTGGATTTTGTGGCCTCGATTGTAATTGGCTTGTTCCACAATTGTCCTGTCATCGGGCATCCTCCGCTGGTGGAACGACACCGCAGCCAGAATGTTCCCGAGATGAAATCTGTCACCACGCAACCCATTAGCTCATGCTTGCATCATTACGATAGGGCCTTTCGTCCGGAACAATTGGATGCCCTGAACGTAAGAACAAGCGATCCAATATTGGAGGGAGGCCGGCGGTGTTCGAGGGAATGGTACTGGATTATATTGACGTTGGTCCCGGCCTTTTGCGTGTTCGCCACGGCGGCCATGGGCCGCCGTTGTTGCTACTGCACGGCCATCCGCGAACGCATATGACCTGGGGCTATGTCGCGGACTTAATGACTTCATATTTCACGATCGTTTGCCCGGATCTAAGAGGATTCGGAAAGTCGTTCCAGCCGATTGATAGCGAGAACAGCCGCCATTCTTCGAAACGGGCGAAAGCGTTGGACTGTGTGGCACTGATGCAAGCGTTAGGACATCGGACATTTGCCGTGGCGGGACATGACCGAGGCAGCTATGTGGCATTCCGCCTTGCCATGGACCGACCGGAAATCGTTACGAAGGTCGGCGTGATCGACAGTATTCCGATTGTTGAGCATCTTGAACGGATGGATTGGCGGTTTGCGCGTGACTGGTATCATTGGTTCTTCTTTGCGCAGCCGGAAAGGCCCGAACAGGCGATCAACGCCGATCCAGAGGCATGGTACACTGCCATTCACCCGGATCTCATGGGAGAAGAGGCCTATGATGACCTCTTGACGGCGATCCATAATCCAGCCGTCGTCCATGGGATGATCGAGGATTACAGAGCGGGATTGACGGTTGACAGGGAGGACGAGCTGCGGGACCGGATTGCTGGGAGGCGGGTCACATGCCCATTGCTCTGCCTTTGGTCGACGAGAGACGATCTCAAGCATTTCTTCGGTGACCCGAGGGAAATTTGGCGGTCGTGGGCGATGGATGTCACGGGTCACGGTATCGAAAGCGGCCACCATGTCGCTGAAGAAAACCCCGCGGATCTTGCAAATTCGCTACGACGTTTTTTCAGCGACGGATGAATCGGCGACCGCGCCGATCCACTATCAAACCCGATTGGGACAGCGTTTACGCAAAGGACATCAGTGTTTCTATTGGTCACCAGGCGGTCTGCGCCATCGCAATGACGCACAGAGCAAATTCCTTGCGGTTGCGGCTCAAGGGCGGCGGACACGCGTGTCAATAAGCAGGTCCTCTTCTTCGTCGCGCTGACGGCCACCAAGGGCTGAAGCTGCCGATGCTATGAATGCGCCGACCAGGAGAGACAGGGAACCGACCAGCGCGGTCGTTGCTCCTGTCTTCCTGGCTTTGTCAGCGGCTTCTTTTGCTGCCGATTTGGCGTCGTCGATTTGCTTGAGCACAGCATCGACACGGTTGCGGGCATCCGTTTCGGAAAGGCCGGTGCTAGCGGAAATTATCGTTGCGATATAGGATTTGTCTCCATCCGGGAGCTGCCCGCTTGCTGCGCTCTGCAAGAGAATTCGGGAAATTTCGGCGGCGGCTGCTCCATCGTCGGACCGCGCCCGGTCCGCAGCCTTTGCAGGCCGGAGGAGGGCATCGGTAAAATACGCAGTCGAGTCCGTGTAGCGTGCCGATGCTGCCGAAGCGCCGGCACTAACCGCAGTTTGCGCGACTTGGCCGGCAGCATTGGCAGACGCACTCGTCAGCGAAGTCAATGAAGAGGCGAGAAACCCTGCCACGAACACCGTCGCCAGCGCCCAACTCAGAAACCCATGTGCGGTGTCGCGAAAAAAGACTTCGTCCGAGTGGACTTCAACCCATTTCGTGCGGAGCCGACCGGTTAAATAGCCACCGATCGCTGATGATAGCCATTGAACCACCACCAGCCAGATCGCCGCAGTGATGCCGACGGTAGTTGCGGAACTGCTCTGACCGGACCATGGAGATACCATCGTAAGCCCAACGCCTGAACCGAGCAGCAGAAGAATTAGGGCAATCCCGGTTGATGCAAGGGCGCCTCCGAAGATGGGTCCCCAGACAATAGCGGGCTTGGAGGATTCGATAGGGCGCGCGCCTGCCGACGCGTTTTCGACGACGGACATGGGCGCCTCCTATCGCGTGAAGAGAACGAGAAGAATGACGATCGGCAATGGAATGCCGAGAAGCCAGAGCAGAATACCTCGACCCATTTGAGTATCCTCCGAAGGGTAATTGATGCCTACCGAACGGCGTTCGAGACGGTTTGTTCCGATGTCTTCATCAGTCTTGCGTAAGGTATGATTTACGTCCGATCGAGCGGCAGATCATGCTGGATGTCATCCTGGCGTAACAGCAGGAGTGCACAGCCATTGCGGGGCTTATAGCGACGGTTTTTCCTTCTTCTGACGCATTCTCTGATGCGGCCTACTGCAATGGCATCTGCCTGGTCAGCTCATCGAAGGACGGCGTTTGCCGTTTCGCTGCCATCAGCAGGTCGAGTTCAATTGAAGAAGGGCCGAAGCGGACGAAGAGATCCTGTGCCACACCCTCATCGAGGTTATACTTCCGCCGAAACTCCGCCAGGGTATAGGCCACGCCTCTTAAAGGACGACGTCGTTCGAAGGCCCGTTGCGTTTTCATATGGGTCATCCTCTTTGCTTCGCTCAAAGCAAAATTGTCGTTGTAGGTGAAAGTTCCATTCAGCGCGAAAAATCGCGACATATAACGGCTAGATTGCAAAGAAAGGTGGGGCTAAGTTTTTGGAGTAGCACTGAGTGCCTGCTGCTTCTCTATGGGTGAGCGGGTCCTTTACTCGGCGAAGCGGTCGCCGGTCCCGTTATGATGATCCTGATGCTCATTGCATCGAATCCCAAGGTTATGAACCAGTTCCTGGTGAGAAGGATTGGAGACATTTGGCTGGGCATCCTGGGGGCGATGTTCGCGGCTATTGTCGGCATGGGGGCACTGCAATCTTTTGGGATTTGCTCTGGAACCGAATGTTCCTCCAACTGTTGGAAACCGGAGACCATGGAGTCTCGCAATTCCGAAAAGGAGAAAAATCATGGCTTCCCACGGTGGATCCCACGAACAGCACGTCAAAGCAGGCCAGCAGAGCCACAAGAATTCCGACGCGAAGCATGCTTCTGGCAATAGGGAGCAACAGTCTGGCGGTGAACGCGGCGGGTCGCATGAGCAGCATGTGAAGGCTGGTCAGCAAAGCCACAAGAATTCCTGATCGCGTCTGTGAAGAAGTCCGCAGTGCGGACTTCTTTCCGTCAGCGCGACGCGTTCAATCGGTATCAGCAGCGACCTATAGTCCCGTCTTCGATCGGCTTCCGCGAAAAAGGCGACATCAACGCCGAGCTGACAAGATTAGAGACCGAAGGATCGGTCGAGCCGTCGGCCAGATGGTTCTGGGCGTTGGGAAAACGTCGTCGATGCTCGACCAGTGCGACGCGAAGATTGCCTGCCGAAAGCCAGGCGAGGTCGCGAAGGCCACGACTCCGAGTTGGTGAATGTCGAATGCTTCCGCTGCTTGCTACCGTGGGTGAATTCGCCATCATGATGCCTGGCCTGCCGGCAACGGAAGCGGCGACATGTGCCGGCGTCTGTCAAGCTCTCTTTCAGGCAAATGAAACTGCCGGACTGCGAAGTGTCCCATTGGCGCATTGTTTGCGATCGGCGAAGTGACAGGGAGCGGTGCAGGCTACGAGGTTGCCTTGAAATCGGCGAATGCGGTCCTCTGCTGCGAATGCGGCTGGCGTGAAAGTGTCGTGCTGGACGCAATCTCCGGGCAGACCAATTCGCCTCATATCCTCTCAAAGCAGTTTGTTGAAAAAGCGCCTCGAGAACGAATTCCTTGAAGGTTAGCCGGCGCGGCCTTTCGACGATAAAATTGCGCAATGTAGGAACAACCACCAAGCTAAATGCGGCATTGAGATCAGGTCGCTTGAAATGAAAATGCCCGCACAGGGCGGGC
>NZ_JAUQTZ010000126.1:0-17865 GCF_059803845.1 Rhizobium sp. UFLA01-1127
CGTTCATCCTCTGTGTCCTATGCCCGGATGACTGAAATTGCAACGTTGAGAACGGGATAAGACGGTCGCAGCCCGATGTCGTTCCATTACGGATAATAAGCGATGGATGATCCGAAATACGGCGATGGCGCGCTATGGTCTTTGCCAGGGACGACAGGTTGCAAAAAACAAAGGGCGCATCGCACAGGCTTCCGGATTCAACATATCCAGACATTTGAATAGCCCTATGAAAAATCGGTAAAATATACTCGCCGCCTAAGCGAGGTTATGGAGAGAGCGCGATCGCTCCCTCCACATGGATCTCAGGACTTCACGTTTTCCAAAATCGCGTCGCGGATAAGATCGATGACCTCCTGCGAGCGAATGCCGGTACAGACGATCTGGCTCGGCAGATTGTCCCAATCGCCCGGCGGGAAGTGACGGCCATCCGGCCTGACGATCGTCTGGCCATCGGCAATGCCGCCGCAGACGACACGCACGGCACCTTCGATCGTATCGAACAGTTCCGGTGCCACGACATAAGCGCAGGCGCAGCTGTCATGAACCATCATGCCGTCTTCGACGGCGTGCTTGTAGAAATCGATATAGGATTGCGACAAATCCGACAGCAATTGCACCGCAGGTCCGCCGTCCCTCGCCATATCGGCCAGATAGCCGCGGCTCATGGTCGTGACCGATGTCACGTCGAGACCGACCACGACGACTTTCCAGGGTGCGGTCATGACGAAATCGGCGGCTTCCGGATCACCGTGAATATTGGCTTCCGCGACCGGAGAGACATTGCCCGGCACATAGAAATTGCCGCCCATGATGACGACGCTTTTCACGAGCGAGGCAATTTCGGGATCGTGCTTCAGTGCCAGCGCGAGATTGGTCATCCGGCCGACGGCAACAAGGGTTATTTCGTCCGGATTGGCACGGACGGTATCGATGATGAACTGGTGGGCAGGCCGTGGATCGGCCGGGAGGTCGATCGTCTCGGGGACGTCTATGTCGCCGAGGCCATTATGGCCATGAACGATGGTCGGCCAAGGACGTTCCCGCCGCGAGGGATCGAAGGTGACGCCGGCTCCGCGGGCGACCGGGCACGGAATATTCCACTCGCGCTTCAGAAACAGCGCATTGCGGGTCGTCGTATCCACCGAGGCGTTGCCGAAAACCGTCGTTATGCCCAGAAGGTCGATTTTCGGGTGACGATGCAGGAAGAGAAGCGCCATGGCATCATCGACGCCCGGATCCGTATCATAAATGACCTTATGCATGAGTTTTCCTTATCAACTTACTGAATAAGCCTGATCTTCCGGAAATTTCTTCCCGCTGTGGATCATGCTTGAACGATGGGCATACACGAGAACGGCAGACAGCGGAATGCCGCCGCGATGCCGCATCCGTCACCTGCCGGATTTAACCGAACTTCCGCGTTCAAGCGATCCTGGCAATCGCCGCCGTGGCGGAGCTGGACTTGATCTTGGGAAGCACGAGTTCTCCGTCCGCGCCCGCTGCAGCAAGTGCGGCCGCCTCCGCGACGCCATGGCAGCCGACACGGGCGAAAACCAGCTCAGATGGATTCTTGAGGCGAGGCGTCTCCCGCTCCAGCGCAGCGACATTGAAAAAGCGCGCCGGGAGGCGGAAATGCGTGGCGGTTTCCAGAATGGCGGGCTCATCCATGCGGCTTTCGATCGACACGACGACAAGAACCTGATCGCTTCCGATCTCAGCTTCCCGGAAGGCTCTTTCCGCAAGCGTGCGCACATCGTTCCAATCCGTCCCGCGCTCGCAGCCGAGGCCCAGAACATAGCGGCGGGCGGAATTGGCATATGTCGTCATATTCGCTCCCAACAGCATCGACCGATATGTCAGCTGTAGCGGCCACTTTTCGGCACGTCAATTTCGCCTTGTGTGTCCTGATAGCAATTGCGTTGCGGCAGACGAAGTGCCAGAAGACCGCTGATTTCCCGCCTCCGAGTTCCCGCCTTGCCCGAGATTACATTCCAGATCCTGCTTTTGCTCTTCGCCGCAGCGTTCTTTGCCGGTTTCGTTGATTCCATTGCGGGCGGCGGCGGGCTGATCACCGTACCTGCCATGCTGCTATCGGGCATTCCCCCGCTGCAGACCCTCGGCACGAACAAGGTGCAGTCGATCTGCGGCGCGGCCTCCGCAACAATCGCCTACGCCCGGCAGGGGCATGTCGAGCTTCACGAGCAGCTTCCCATGGCGGCGATGGCTGTGATCGGAGGCATTCTCGGTGCGTTGCTGGCGACAATCATGCCGAGCGAGGTTCTGCGTATCATCCTGCCTTTCCTGCTGATCGCAATTGCGCTCTATTTCGCCTTGAAACCCAATCTCGGCGATGTCGAAAAGCATCGGCGCATGAGCGCCGGACTCTTCGGCGTGACGCTCGTGCCGTTGATCGGCTTCTACGACGGCGCATTCGGCCCCGGCACCGGCTCGTTTCTGATGCTCGCCTTCGTGACGCTCGCCGGCTTCGGCCTGCTGAAGGCGACGGCACATACGAAGCTGCTCAATTTCGGATCGAATCTCGGCAGCCTGATCGTCTTCATCTTTTCCGGCGCCATCCTTTGGAAGGTCGGTCTGACAATGGGCGTTGGCCAATTCCTCGGCGCCCAGCTCGGTTCGCGGCTCGCCATGCGCATCGGCGCCAAGCTGATCAAGCCATTGCTGGTCCTCGTGTGCATCGCCTTCGCGATCAAGCTGCTGGCGGACCCCACGCATCCCGTCAGAATCTGGCTCGGTCTCTGAAACAGGCTTTTGATTACCTCCGACGTAATTGATAGTGCTTCGGTACGCGCCGATGATCGCCCTGCCTGAACGGTTCAGGCGATCCAAAGGAGTTGACCGATGACTGACGCGAACACCATTGCAGACCGCTATATCGCCATCTGGAACGAGGCCGATACCGAACGTCGCCGCGCGCTCATTGCCGAGGCGTGGACGGAAAACTGCAACTACATCGACCCGATGATGCGTGCCGACAATCAGGAGCAGATCCACGCACTGGTCACCGCCGCCCACGATCGCTTCCCCGGTTTCCGCTTTACCTTGATCACCGACGGCGATCGGCACGGCGACAATCTCCGTTTCTCCTGGGGATTCGGACCGGCGGATGCCGAACCGCTGATCAAGGGCACGGATTTCGCCATCCTGGAAGGCGACCGGCTGAAGTCCGTTCATGGCTTCATCGACCAGCTGCCGGCTGCCGCATGATAAGCCCTACCCGCTCTCTCGGCGACCATCTGCGCGAATGGCGGCAGCGACGCCGCCTGAGCCAGCTCGAATTCGCCCTTGAAGCCGATATATCGCAGCGGCATCTGAGCTTCATCGAGAGCGGGCGTGCGCTTCCAAGCCGCGACATGCTGATGCATCTCACAGAAAGGCTCGGCGTGCCGCTACGCGAGCGCAACCCGATGCTCCTGGCGGCGGGTTTCGCCCCCGTCTTTCCCGAACGCAAGCTGGACGATCCGGCGCTTGCTCCGGCGCGGCGCGTAGTCGATACGCTCCTGAAGGGGCACGAACCCTTCCCGGCCGTGGCTATCGATCGGCACTGGACGCTGATCGCGGCCAATGCCGCCGTCGCACCTCTTATGGCCGGCGTCGAAGCTTCGCTGACCGAGGGGCCGATCAACGTCCTCAGGCTCAGCCTGCATCCGCACGGTCTCGCACCCCGCATTGCCAATCTCGCGGAATGGCGTGCGCATCTGCTGGAGCGACTGCGCCAGCAGATATCGGCGACCGGCGATCCCATGCTGGAAAAATTGCTGCAGGAACTGTCAGCCTATCCCGCACCACCTGCCCCGAAATCAGCGGCACCGGAGCGGGACTTCGCAGGCATCGCAGTACCGCTCGAGCTTGTCACCGAAGCAGGACAACTTTCTTTGCTCTCGACAACGACCGTCTTCGGAACGCCCGTCGATGTGACCCTATCGGAACTCGCGATCGAATCTTTCTTCCCCGCAAATCCGCAGACGGCGGAAATACTGAGGACAATGCTGCCGGGCAATTGAGAGCCCGGCTGACGATCAGAATTCGACGCCCGGCTGGCCTTTGATGCCCGATCGGAAAGGATGCTTGATCAGTTCCATCTCGGTGACGAGGTCGGCGATCTCGATCAGCTCTTCCTTGGCGTTGCGGCCTGTAAGGACGACATGCGTCATATAAGGCTTCTCGTTCCTAAGGAATTCCAGCACCTCGTTGATATCGATATAGTCGTAACGAAGTGCGATATTGATCTCATCGAGCAGCACCATCGAGTTCCGCTCGTCGCGGATCAGTTCCTTGGCCTTTTCCCAGGCTGCGGATGCCGCCGCAACGTCGCGGGCACGATCCTGCGTTTCCCAGGTGAAGCCTTCGCCCATCGTATGAAACTGGCAAAGATCGGAGAAATGCTTCTCGATCAGGTCGCGCTCGCCGGTCCACATGGCGCCCTTGATGAACTGCACCACGGCGCTGGGCTTCCCATGGGCGATGTGGCGGAAGATCATGCCGAAGGCGGAAGAGGATTTTCCCTTGCCCTTCCCGGTATGAACGATGATCAAGCCTTTCTCGTCGGTCTTGGTCGCCATGATCTTGTCGCGCGCGGCCTTCTTCTTGGCCATCTTGTCGGCGTGGCGGGCATCGTCGTTCTTCGGGGCGCCCGCGCCGGTTTCGGCCAATTCGTCGCTCATTGCATTCTCCCTGATATGATCGATTTCTGTGCCAGCGGACCGCCGCGCCACAGATAAAGCGCGACAAGCGGCTCATCTTCCGTCCGCATGGCATGGCGGATATTCGAAGGGTGGTGGATGATCTCGCCCGACCAGCGCGGCAGGAACGGCTGGGCATCCTTGCTCCACAAGGAACCGTCGGTCTGAGGGATATAGATTTCCTCGGCCGTGTGATGATGGTCAGGATAATGCACTTCGGGGCCGAGCAGCAGAAAACCGCCGGCCATCTCCTCGCTGGCGAAATGCCCGCGTGCGCCGAACAGCTCGACCCAGCCATATCGCTGCAGGAAATCGCTGCCGAAGTCGGTGATGCTGTAGGTCTGCGCCCAATGCAGCATATCCGCGGCATCGGCGAGTTTGTCGAACAGAACCCGTTCGGCTCCCTCGCCCGATCGACGGGGTTTTCGAAGGTAGGCAGCGACCGGCAGATCATGCGGCGCCAGCGATCGCTCTGCCATCGACCAGGCAAAGCCCTGAATGAAACGTTGCAGCGTCGGATCGCTGCGCGATAGGAGATAGTCTCGAAAGGCTACCAGAAGCTCGTCGACCGCGTTCATGCCGCCGCCTCCTTGCCCTTATCCAGGTTTTCCAGATCGAATCTGGCCGAATTGCTTCTCGGCGTCCAGAGTCTGCGATCGATCGCCTCCAGCAGACGCTCCCGCATGTCCCGCAGCGCGGCCGGATTCTTCTCCGCCATGAAATCCCGCACGCTCTGATCGACCACGAAGGCTTGGTAGACCGCCTCGAAATGATGATTGCGTACCGCACCCGTTGTCGCGGCAAAGGCAAAGAGATAATCAACCGTTGCCGCGATCTCGAAGGCGCCCTTGTAACCATGGCGCATGACGCCCTCGATCCACTTGGGATTGACGACACGCCCGCGCACCACCCGGCCGATCTCTTCCTCAAGCGATCGGATCACAGGCTTTTCCGGCTTCGAATGATCGTTGTGATAGATCGAGGGCCGCGCACCGCCAAGCTGCTCGGCTGCCGCCGCCATGCCGCCTTCGAATTGATAATAATCATCGCTGTCGAGCAAATCGTGCTCGCGATTGTCCTGATTCTGCACGACCGCCTGGATGGAACGCAACCGTTCCTCGAAAACGCCGCGCTCGGCTCTGCCTTCCTCGCCGGCGCCATAGGCATAGCTGCCCCAGACGAGATAGGCTTCTGCCAAATCCGCACGCCGCTCCCAGCCCTTTTCATCTATGAGCGCCTGCAGACCGGCGCCATAGGCTCCAGGCTTGGAGCCGAAGATGCGATAGCCGGCCCGGCGGCTGGCCGAGCTTGTATCGAGGCCGGCGGCTTCCAGCCGAGCGATCTCGCCGCGCATGCGCGCCGCGATCGGATTGTCGGCCATATCTTCATCGAGCATGCCGACCGCGCGGATCGCCCTGTCGAACAAGGCGATCTGCTCCGGAAAGGCATCACGGAAGAAGCCCGAGATACGCAGCGTGACATCGACGCGCGGCCGCCCAAGCATGGCTGGCGGAATAATCTCGTAGCCGGTAACGCGGCGGGACGTCATGTCCCATACCGGTTTGACGCCGATCAGCGCCAGCGCCTGCGCGACATCGTCGCCACCCGTGCGCATGTTCGACGTGCCCCAGGCCGTCAGGCCGAAGGAAACGGGCCATTCACCATGATCCTGCACGTAACGGCGGATCAGCAGTTCGGCCGATTTCCTGCCGAGTTCGTAAGCCGCCGGGGTCGGCACAGCACGGCTGTCGACCGAATAGAAATTCCGTCCCGTCGGCAGAACATCAGGTCGCCCACGCGTCGGCGCGCCAGAGGGGCCGGGCGGAACGAAACGGCCGTCGAGGCCCTTGAGCAAAGCCGAGATTTCCGCATCGCCGCAAGCGAGGATGGAGGGCTGGAGCTTTGCGGCGATCTCACCGAGGACCATGCGTGTGTTGGGCCAATTCTCGGGGCAGGCTATGTCACCATCCACGAGCTTCGCGGCCAAAAGTTCGATACGTTCGACGGCATCGCCCTGAGTGCGCCAGGTGGCGTCGGAGACATCCTGGAGGATTGAGGGGCACGGGCCGGTCCATTCGGCGGCCATGTCGCAGTCTAAAGGATCGAATCTCCCCCCTTGTGGGGGAGATGTCGCGAGAGCGACAGAGGGGGGTATAGCACTCTCCCCACGCTCCGCACTCTCCAAAGCATCCCGAGCAATCGCCCGCTGCAGGCTCTGGTCGCCACCTTCGCCCAGCCCGCGCGGCACCCGTGCCAGCGCCACCGTCAGGTCCGTCAGCAGCCGTCCCGAAGGCGAAACGCCGAAAATGTGCAGGCCGTCCCGGATCTGCATTTCCTTGAGATCGCAGAGATAGGCGTCGAGCTTGCGCAATGCCTCGTCTTCGCCCTCGCCCTTGGCAATGCCAGCATCCTGATCGAGCCCGATATCGGCGACGAGATCGAGGATCTGCTTGCGTAGGAGACGGATGCGGCGAGGGTCGCCGCCCGAGGCCTCGTAATATTCGTCGACCAGTGCCTCCAGATCCTTCAATGGACCATAGCTTTCGGCGCGCGTCAGCGGCGGCGTCAGGTGATCGATGATGACGGCGCTCGTGCGGCGCTTGGCCTGCGTGCCCTCGCCGGGATCGTTGACGATGAAGGGATAGAGGTTCGGCAGCGGCCCAAGGATCGCTTCCGGATAGCAGTTTTCCGAAAGGGCCAGCGCCTTGCCCGGCAGCCATTCGAGATTGCCATGCTTGCCCATGTGGATGACTGCATGCGCATCGAAGGAGCGGCGCAGAAACGCATAGAAGGCGAGATAGCCGTGCGGCGGAACGAGATCGGGAGAATGATAGCTCTCCTTCGGATCGATGTTGTAGCCGCGCGCCGGCTGAATGCCGACAAGCACATCGCCGAAACGGGAAAACGGTAAGGCGAAGCCGGTATCGAGCGCGTAGGGATCCGCCTCTGGCTTACCCCAGCGGCCCGTAATGTCATCCTGAATCTGTTTGGGAAGTGACGAAAAGAAATCCTCGTAGTCGCTGAAGGAAAGCGTCTCGCGGACCACACGGCCGTCATGCCCCGAATTCGTGGGACCTTCCGCCAGATGCCGCATCAGCGCATCGCCATCGCCAGGCAGATCGGCAACACCATAGCCCGCCATCCGCATCGCCTTCAGCACCTCGATCGTGCCGGCGGGGGTATCGAGCCCGACGCCGTTGCCCAGGCGTCCATCGCGATTGGGATAATTCGCCATAACCAGCGCGACGCGGCGATCTCTGGGCGCCGTATTGCGCAGTCGTGCCCAATTGGCAGCCAGCCGCGCCGTATAGCGCATGCGATCCTCAAGCGGTTCGCTGGCCACGATATTGGCCTCGACCCGCTCGTCATAGCGGGCCGCAGCCTTGAAGGATACGGCGCGCGCGAGAACTCTGCCGTCTACCTCGGGCAAAGCCACGTTCATGCCGAGATCCCGTGCCGAAAGCCCCTGAGAGGACGCCTCCCAGGCTTGCCTGGAGGAAGCCGAGAAGATGGCCTGAAGGACGATAGCCTCACCCGTTTCCAGCACCGTCGGCTGGCGATCCGCACCCGGGGCTGACACGGCAAAGCCCGTGGCATTGACGACGACACCCGGCTTCAGCTCAGCAAAGATGCTTTCGAGTACGCCGACGGACACGGCATCCTTGAGGCTATAGGCAAAGACCGGCAACGGCCGCATGCCCTCGGCGATGAGCGCCTGCATCATGGCTTCGACAGGCTTGGTTTCGCCACTCTGGACGAGAGCGCGGTAGAAGGAAATCGCGATCGTCGGAGGTTCGAATCCTGCAGGGATTGCCATCCAAGAATTGGAAACTGTCCGCCACTCCTCGACGCCGATCATACCCCGGCCCGGCCACCAGATACCAGCCTTCATCAAGGGCACGGCGGGCATGGGCTTCTCGGCGCCCGAGAGCATCGCCTCGGCATACGCGAGAAACGCCCGCGAATTCGCCTGGCCGCCCTCTATCAGATAGGACCAGAGCGCATTGAGATCATCGAGCGCCACGTTGGAAAAAGGCGTCAGCCCGGGATCGGCTTTCGAATCGCCCGGCAGCACAGCAATCAGCGCACCTTGACGCGCCGCGCAGGCATGCAGCGCCTCCAGCGCATAGTGGAAATAGCTTGCGCCTCCCAGCGCCCGCACGATGATGAGCTTCGCGTGCCGGGCTGTCCTGTCGATATAGGTATCGACGGACATCGGATGCTTGAGGCTCATCAGGCTTGCAAGCCGAAGGGAACGGCCACCCTCGCCGTGCGCTGTGGCAATCGCCGCAAGCTCGGTATCGGCAGCCGACAGAAAGAGAATATCGCCGGGCGACTGACCGAGGTCGATCGCCTCTTCACCGTCGCTGATCGTTCCCTTTTGAGCTAGAAGGAGGTGCATTAGACCGCAGAGTATGCGGCGGCATACCCCCCTCTGTCACGTTGTGGCATCTCCCCCACAAGGGGGGAGATCATCCGGTGCCATGCTTCTCTGGACTTGCCTCCCAAAGCCCTAGCAGCTTCCAACACCGGTTGTTTTACGATGTGGCAGCCACGAGCTTCCAATCTCCCCCCTTGTGGGGGAGATGTCGCGAGAGCGACAGAGGGGGGTATCACACGCCAAAGACTCGACATAGATCAAACCAACGCTTCAATCGCCTTGCGAACGATCGTCTCGTCCATCTCATGCAGGCCGATAACGACAAGCCGGGTCGCGCGTGCTTCGCCCGGCGCCCAGGCGCGATCGAAATAGGTGTCGATGCGACTACCGACGGCTTGGATCTGCAGGCGCATTGGCTTGCCGGGCACATCGACGAAGCCCTTGAGGCGCAGCACGTCATGCTCTGCAATCACGCCTTTCAGCGCATCGACAAAGGCAACCGGATCGGCAATCGGGCCGAGCTCGATCACGAAGCTGTCGAACTCGTCGTGATCGTGCGGCGTGCCGTCCTCATGCTCCAGCTCGTGATGCGATTTGCGGTTGACGATATCGTCTTCCGTGCCGATGCCGAGGCCAAGCAGGATGGCGGCCGGCACGTCGCCGTTCTTCGCTTCGATGATCGTCGGCTTGCGGGCAGTGCGGGAGGCAACCTCGGCGCGGACGCGGCCGAGACCGTCGCCATCGATCAAATCGGTCTTGTTGAGCACGATCAGATCGGCACAAGTCAGCTGATCCTCGAACAGTTCTTCGATCGGGCTTTCATGATCGAGCGAGTCGTCCTCGATGCGGCGGGCCTCGACGGCGTCGTGATCGTCGGCGAACCGCCCGGCAGCGACGGCAGCGCTGTCGACGACGGTAATGACGCCATCGACCGTGACATGGGTGCGGATGTCAGGCCAGTTGAAAGCTGCGACCAGCGGCTGCGGCAGCGCAAGGCCCGAGGTCTCGATGACGATGTGATCCGGGCGCGCATCGCGCTCCAGAAGCCTCGTCATCGTCGGGATGAAATCGTCGGCGACGGTGCAGCAGATGCAGCCATTGGTCAGCTCGATGATATCGTCTTCGGTGCAGTTCTCCGCGCCGCAGCCCTTGAGCACGTCGCCGTCGACGCCGAGATCGCCGAATTCATTGATGATCAGCGCGATCTTCTTGCCACCGGCGTTCTGCAGGAGGTTGCGGATCATCGTCGTCTTGCCGGCTCCCAGGAATCCGGTGATGACGGTGGCGGGAATCTTTTCCTGGTTCATATGCATCAGCCCTTCATTTTCAGCGGCAAGCCCGCTGCGATAAAATAAACTTCGGCACTCGCCGCCGCGACCATCTGGTGCAGGCGGCCGGCATGATCGCGAAACTCGCGCGCCATGCGATTTTCCGGAACGATTCCGAAACCCACCTCGTTGGAGACGAGAACGAGCCGCGACCGCGCCTTCGGCAGGAATTCCGCGAGGGCGGCGAACTCCGCCGCCATATCACGCTCGGCCATCATCAGATTGGTGACCCAAAGGGTCAGGCAGTCGACGAGCACAGCACGACCCTGGGCGTCGATCGCGGCGAGCCGCGCCACAAGATCGATCGGATCCTCATGCGTCTGCCAAAGGTCACCACGGTCGGCACGATGCTGCGCGATGCGCTCACGCATCTCGTCGTCCCACGCCCGTCCTGTCGCCACATAGTGACGTTCGAGACCCATGTCGGAAATCCGAAGTTCGGCAAATCTGGATTTGCCGGAGCGCGCCCCACCGAGGACGAAAATGGCTTGAGAAGTCGAAGAGGACATGCGCTATGCCCGCTCCCACGCAATGGCGAGGATCGGCAGCATGTCGCTGAAACCGGAAACAGGGCGTCTACACGCCGAAAACTCGTCTTGCGCCATGACAACCTCCGTGCTGGCAGCGGAACCGATGTCCCAGAACAGGCTTGCGCCCGGCACGCATGGCAGGTCTCCTGGCTCGCGGATAAGGCGCCGCGATGGGGGCGGACCGAGACCGGTCGCCCCGATCGTGTGCCAGCGGGTCTTCTCGCCTTCCCGGCAATCCATCATGAAAAGGCGGACGATTCGTAGAATAAGAGGCGTCCAGCCCCGGTTGATCATGATGCCACGCCAGTGGCTTTTTCGATTCGTGCCTGCCCCCGCCCCGTTCGCCCCATGCGAACCATCGACGGAATGGCCTCAAACCGAACGAAAGACCCTGACCGCTCTACAGTCGCGGGGTCGGCTGTGATGAGAACGCCCGAATTGGGTCCGTCCCTTCACATTCCCTTTTCATCCCATGCGGCAGATCGCCGCCCGGGAACCATTCGTTATGTTCGCAATGATTAGGCTTTCACTTAGTTCAAGTCAATCAAGGGCATGGATGCGACCTGCGCCGTCCTGATTGCGAAATCGGCTGAAAATTCGCGTAAAACCAGCGGTTTTTTTGCCGTATTTCTTTGATGTTAGGAGTTTATAGAGAGTAAGACCTCACATTCGAATAAAACGTATCGTCCGCTCCCCATGCTGCAGAAATTCCAACCGCGCCGTCTCGGCGTCCTCTCGGCTCTATTCGATCTCGGTCGGTTCAGGGCATTGCTGCGCCGTGGCGAACTGGGACTGGTTTTCGCCGGCGCGCTGGCGGGAATAGCCTCCGGTTGCGCCGTGACGGCGATGAGCTATGTCTCGCGCAAGCTCCACAGCCTTATATACGGCATAACCGACTACGAACGCCTCAGTTCGGCGGCGATGGCGATTCCTGAAAAATCCGTCCTGTTCGTTGCCCCCATTGCGGGCGGCATCATCCTCGGCATCCTGCTCTATATATTGTCGCGTACGCGCAAGAAGCCGATGGTCGATCCGATCGAGGCTAACGCGCTGCACGGCGGCCGCATGTCGCTTACCGACAGTATCATCGTTGCGGTGCAGAACCTGATTTCGAACGGATTCGGCGCCTCCGTCGGGCTTGAAGCAGGTTACACGCAGCTCGCTGCCGGCATTGCCTCCAAATTCGGCTACAAGATGCAGATGCGTCGCGCGGACCTGCGCATGCTCGTCGGCTGCGGAGCGGCCGGCGCCATCGCCGCCGCCTTCAATGCGCCGCTCACCGGCGCCTTCTACGCCTTCGAGCTGATCATCGGCAGTTATTCGATCCTGACCTTGACGCCCGTCGTCGTATCGGCCCTGATATCGACAGTCATCGCAAGGCTGCTTGCCGGCGATGACTTCGCCATCGATATCGACCATTTCGGCGCGATCGTCCCAGCGGATTATCTTCCGTCCATCCTGCTCGGCGCCTTCTGCGCCGGCATCGGTATCCTGATCATGCAGGGCGTCGCCTGGGTAGAGGAACTGGCGCGCAAGAGTTCCATCGCGACACCTTTCCGCCCTGCGCTCGGCGGTTTGGTCGTTGGCCTGCTCGCCCTCATCTCGCCCCAGGTTCTGTCCGCCGGTCACGGAGCCCTGCATCTCAATCTATCAACGAATGTGACTCTTGGCGCGCTCGTCGGCCTGTTCATCCTGAAATCCCTGGCCTCGGCGGTTTCGATCGGCTCCGGCTTCAGAGGCGGCCTGTTCTTCGCGTCGCTGTTCATGGGCGCGCTGCTCGGCAAGATCTTCGCCTACTGCGCTCCCTATTTCGATCACGCCACTCTGACGCCGGTCGTTTACGCCGTGGTCGGCATGAGTTCGCTTGCCGTCGCAATCATCGGCGGCCCGCTGACCATGACCTTCCTGGCGCTGGAAATTACCGGCGATTTCCCGATCACCGCACTGGTGCTGGCTGCCGTCATCACCTCTTCGCTCGTCGTGCGCACGACCTTCGGCTACTCGTTCGCCACATGGCGCTTCCATCTGCGCGGCGAAAGCATCCGCAGCGCCCACGATGTCGGCTGGATCCGCAATCTTACTGTCGCGCGCATGATGCGCCCCGACGTGCATACGGGCAGCATCGACATGAGCATCGAGGAATTCCGCAAGAATTTTCCGATCGGCTCGGCCCAGCGCGTCATCCTGGTCGACAAGCACGGGAAATACTCTGGAATGGTCCTAGTGCCCGACGTTTATGCAAGCCCCATCGAGAAGGATGACGAGGAACACGGGCTTTCCGATTTCATCCAGCTTCGCAACGAGTTCCTGCAGCCGCAAATGAATGCCAAGCAGGCCGCCGCCATGTTCGACCAGACGAAGGCCGAAGCGCTTGTCGTGATCAACGACCTGATCGAGCGCAAGGTGATCGGCCTCCTGACAGAGAGCTATACGCTGCGTCGCTACAGCGAAGAACTCGACCGCCGCCGCCGGGAAGTGTCGGGCGAACTTTAGCTGATCAGGCTATCAAGCCAGGCGGGATCCAGTACGCTTTCCAGCTCCGCAGCAACTTCGTCCAGTGCTGCATCGACGCTGGCGCGATAGTTCATGCGCTCGCCGGAAAGGCCGAAGCTTGCGAGCAGCTTTGCCCGATAGGCGTCGCTGCTGAAAAGGCCATGCAAGTATGTGCCCATGACACGGCCGTCTGGCGATATCGCTCCGTCGGGCCGGCCATCGATCATCGCCGAGGGCCGATCGCAGTCGGCGCCGCGCGTCGTACCGAGATGGATCTCATAGCCAGATAGCGGCACGTCAAATTCCTTCGAGATGGCAGTGCTGTTGCGCACGGTCTTTTCCGGCGCCATTTCCGTCTCGATATCCAGCAGGCCCAACCCGGGTGTCTCCGTCACCGATCCTTCGATGCCGAGTGGATCGTGGACCGCGTGACCAAGCATCTGATAGCCGCCGCAAATGCCGATGACGCGGCCACCGCGGCGCACATGCGCGGCAATATCGCGATCCCATCCCTGCTCGCGCAGGTCAAGGAGGTCACCGATCGTGGACTTCGAGCCGGGCAGTACGACAAGTCCCGCATCGGTAGGCAAACGCTCGCCGGGTTTCACAAAGACGAGACCGACATCGGACTCTGCCCGCAACGGGTCGAGATCGTCGAAATTGGCGATGCGCGACAGCACCGGCACGGCAACCTTCAGCGCGCCGGAGGAGCCGCGGGCAAGCCGCTCCAATACGACGGAATCTTCCGCCGGCAGGCGCGCCGCCGCCTTGAGCCATGGTACGACACCGTGACATTGCCAGCCCGTAAAGCCGTTGATCGCCTCTATGCCTTCCCCGAACAGCGAGACATCGCCGCGAAACTTGTTGATCAGATAGCCGCGGATCATCTGCCGGTCTTCTTCCGGCAGGATATGGTATGTGCCGACAAGCGACGCGATCACACCGCCGCGATCTATGTCTCCGACTAGGACCACGGGAACATTGGCGCGTGTGGCAAAACCCATATTGGCGATGTCGCCCCGTCGAAGATTGATCTCGGCGGGCGAACCCGCGCCTTCGACGATGACGAGGTCGATTCCTGCGCGCATCGCGGCGAAGCTTTCAAGCACCGCGCCGAGCAATTGCGGCTTCAGCGCCTGATAGTCCCTGCCCTTGGCTTGGCCCCAGACCTTGCCCTGAACGATGATCTGGCTGCCCGTTTCCGATTGCGGCTTCAACAGCACCGGATTCATGTGCACGGATGACGGCACGCGCGCCGCCAGCGACTGCAGCCATTGGGCACGACCGATCTCGCCGCCGTCCTCGGCAACGGCCGCGTTGTTGGACATGTTCTGCGGCTTGAAGGGACGCACCCTCACGCCCCTGTTGGCAAACAGCCGGCATAGCCCCGCGACCAATACCGTTTTTCCGACATCGGAGCCGGTTCCCTGCAGCATGATCGCCTTTGTCATTCCCCACCACCTCGATATGCCACAGCCACTGAAAACACTAGGTTTCGCCTCGATTTTGCCGCGATCGCCAACCGCTGAAAAATGCGATCACGATACAAAAATGCCTCACGCTCGAACATACTCTGTTTGCGACACGGGATGACGATTTCATCCGTTGTTAGTTACGCCGAAGAGGATTATCTCCATCGCGAAAACACATAACGAACACCAGCCGATCCGGCTCGGAGGACACCCTAAATGCTCTTCATCTTCAACAGACAGAATTCCATCCAGATCGCCTGGAACGGCAAGCTTCCGGCCCATCGCCCCGAGAACCGCCTGCAGCAGCTCGACACGCGCTTCGGCACCATCGGCTTCATCCGCACCTATAATGCCGGCTGATACCCGTCAAGCCGCCTGCCCGACAGAAGAGAAGCCGCCATGTGACAGCATCGGCGGCTTTATCTTTGCCCGACGGCAGTGGTGAAAAAAGAATGCCCGTTGAGACGCCTCAAACCGTCTCGAACCGGTATCGTGAAATGCGAAAACCGCGCGATCCGGGATCAGCGCGGTTTGCCAAAAACGCCGGCTCCCCTGCACAAACGCCGCAAGGTTCGCTTTCCCCGGTACGCAAAACCTGATCCAGGGAAGCGGCGGTATGTCCCCCGCCACGCATCGATTGATAAGCTGACATCGTTACCGGAGGGTTATTAAGTGCTTAAATTGGAGTAAATTCGAAATTTTTTTGAAAATTTTCCTCTTTACATTGAGAAATCACAAACGACGCAAATGAAACATAAAACGTCTTTCGGGGACGCGATATTTAGCTGCTCTTAATTTCATCCCGGCTGCAAACCCCTGCAAAAGCCCCACAATGCCCGTTTTGCAGCCAAGAATAGCAGAAAACAGGCTAATTCAGTCGCTTATATAAGCTTCTCCAAGAGGCACGATAACTTCATTTGGCCGGCGGGCTGTTGATTTCTCCACTCAAATCCTTAGGCTGCGCCGTGTCGATGTAAAAAGCACACGACCGCGACAGGGTTCCGCGGTCGCAAAAAGACCAGATGCACGACAGCAGCAAAGGGGACCGTACGGGCGTCGTCAGCGGCGTTGGAGCGGTTGTGGTTGAACCACGCTGACAGGGGATCGACGGACATCGCACGCGTTGGAGTCGATTTTCGCAACGTAACGAAAAATTGGGAGACAATGTAAAATGAAGAAGCTTCTTGCTTCCGCTATCTTCGCATTCGGCGCCTATGCTTTGGCTGGCTCGGCGCAAGCCGCAGATTGCGGCACCGTATCCATCGCTGAAATGAACTGGGCATCTGCCGGCGTTGCCGCTCAGGTCGACAAGATCATCCTGCAAAATGGTTACGGCTGTAACGTTACCCTGGTGACCGGCGACACGCAGCCGACCTTCACCTCCATGAACGAAAAGGGCCAACCTGACGTCGCGCCCGAGCTTTGGGTCAATGCCGTGCGCACCGCGCTCGACAAGGCCGTATCCGAAGGCCGTTTGATCGAGGCGGCACCGCTCTTGAGCGATGGCGGCGTGGAAGGCTGGTGGATTCCGAAGTTCCTCGCCGACGCCCATCCGGACATCAAGACCGTTCAGGACGCGCTGAAGCATCCGGAACTCTTCCCTGCTCCGGAAGATTCTTCCAAGGGCGCAGTATATAACTGCCCGGCCGGCTGGAACTGCCAAATCTCGACCGCCAATCTCTACAAGGCCCTCGGCGCCGACAAGCTCGGCTTCACGCTGGTCGACACCGGTTCGGCAGCAGGCCTCGACGGCTCGATCGCCAACGCTTTCGAGAAGAAGACCGGCTGGCTCGGCTACTACTGGGCGCCAACCGCAATCCTCGGCAAGTATGACATGGTTCGCCTGAGCTTCAACGCGCCACACGACAAGAAGGAATGGGACGCCTGCACGTCGCAGCAGGATTGCGCCAATCCGAAGGTGAACTCCTATCCAGTCTCGGATGTCTATACCGTCGTGACCAAGGACTTTGCGGCAAAGGCCGGCATTGCGATGGACTATATGAAGACCCGCAAATGGGATAACGCCACCGTCGGCAAGGTTCTCGCCTGGATGACCGACAATCAGGGTACGAACGAGGACGGCGCCAAGTATTTCCTCAAGACCTACCCCGACATGTGGACTAAGTGGGTTAAGCCTGACGTCGCCGCCAAGGTCAAGGCTTCGCTCTGATCCGTTCTGCATAATCGGCGGCAGGCCTGCGTCTGCCGCCCATTTCATATTCGCACGCAGCTACTGGAATGACGCTCCTGCTGACGGAGCGACACGGAGCGAAGTCGCAATGAGCGCAGATCGGCGACGGCGAATGCTGTAAGAATTCAAAAGCAGGCTGAAGAACCGGTCGCAGCGCTGCATGACCATCCATGCATGAAGGCCACATGCGCGGACGAGGACAGAACCGGACTAAGAAGGGGAAATACATGGCTATTCAGTGTACGATCCTGCCGAATGTGCTCTGCAACTTTCCGGCAATAGACGAGTCCATCATACGCCTTGCACGCAAGAACATCGATGACGGCTTCAGGGCATCCGTCCGTGCCTACGGGACTCTCATCGACGCCGTCGTGCAGCCGCTGCAGTGGTTTTTGAACTATCTTGAATGGGCTTTCACCAATACGCCCTGGTTCATCGTGCTCATCGTCATGATGCTCGTCGTCTATGCCGCAAGCCGCAACTTCAAAATTGTCGCCGGCACCGCGATCTCCATGATCCTCATCGGTGTCTTCGGCCTTTGGACCGACACGATGGTCACGCTCGCCATGGTAACGGTCTGTACGCTGATCGCCATCGTCATCGGCCTGCCCATCGGCATATTGATGGCGCGCTCCGACCGGCTGCAGTCGATCGTCAATCCGATCCTCGATGTAATGCAGACCATGCCGAGCTTCGTCTACCTCATTCCGGTCGTCGTCATCTTCGGCATCGGCAAGGTGCCGGGCCTCATCGCCGTCGTCATCTATGCC
>NZ_JAUQTZ010000127.1:0-17705 GCF_059803845.1 Rhizobium sp. UFLA01-1127
GCACGTCCATGTATACCATAAAATCCATCCTCGCTGAGAGTGTATTCTTTCGTATGACTGGAAAGAGATCATACCCCGATTGCATGTTCTTCACCCGTCTTCTATTCTCGATTGGCCACACTAGTCACAGCTTTATGGACGGCGGGGTCCGATTGGCGAACCCTGGGACATGTCAGGGGGACGGGCGGGGCGCCAAGCTCATCGTCATCGAACGCCGTCGCCGTGTCAGCCATGCGACATCGACATAGGAAATCCCTCGAAGGTCTTGAGCGTATCGAGCACGATCGACGTCTTCACATGCTGTACGGATTCGTGCGGCAAAAGCACGTCGTTGACGAAACGAGAAAGACCGGCGAGCCCGCGGGTCGCAACCTTTAGGTGGTAATCCATTTCGCCCGTCAGCGCGTAGGCTTCCAGCACTTCCGGCAGCCCGTTGATCAGCTGCGAAAACCGGCGCGCATTGTCTCTGTTGTGGGTAGCGAGCGTCACTGAGATCACCACGAGCATATCAAGCCCGAGCTTCTGCCGATCGAGATTGGCCTGATAGCTGCGAATAAAGCCCTCAGCCTCCAGCCTGGTGCGCCGGCGCGAGCATTGGGAAGGGGAAAGCGCGATCCGCTCTCCCAATTCGTTGTTCGTCAGCTTGCCGTCCTTCTGCAGTTCTTCGAGAAGACGCAGATCCAATTTGTCAAGAGGCTCATCCATTGCGCAAAACTTTCAAAATACACACAGATCGTGTATAATATTTTCAATGCGCAGATAGAATGCAAGCACTTTGCGCGCATTTGGAGCCATACTTTGCATAGTCAAAGTCCTGTCTTCCGAGGAGGAGAAAATGGGTCCTTTTCCGCATGATGCGCCGCCGTCGGAAATCACCGCCGATAATCCGGCCGGCACCGATGGCTTCGAATTCGTCGAGTTCGCCCATCCCGAGCCGGAGAAGCTGCGCGAGCTCTTTACCCGCATGGGCTATGTCGCAGTCGCCAAGCACAAGGAAAAAGACATCACCGTTTGGCGCCAGGGCGATATCAACTACATCCTGAATGCAGAACCGGGCAGCCATGCCGCCCGCTTCGTCGCGGATCACGGTCCTGCGGCGCCGTCGATGGCCTGGCGTGTGGTCGATGCCAGACACGCCTTCGACCATGCCGTCTCGAAGGGTGCCGTTCCGTATAAAGGCAGCGACAAGGCGCTCGATGTTCCCGCCATCGTCGGCATCGGCGGCTCGTTGCTCTATTTCATCGAGACCTATGGCAAGAAGGGATCGGCCTACGGCGCAGAATTCGACTGGATCGGCGAAGAGAATCCGAATCCTGAAGGCGTCGGCTTCTATTACCTCGATCATCTGACCCACAATGTTTTCCGCGGCAACATGGACAAGTGGTGGGATTTCTATCGCGATCTGTTCAATTTCAAGCAGATCCACTTCTTCGATATCGACGGGCGCATTACCGGTCTGGTGAGCCGGGCCATCACCTCGCCCTGCGGCAAGATCCGGATTCCACTGAACGAATCGAAGGACGATACCAGCCAGATCGAGGAGTTCCTGAAGAAGTACAAGGGCGAGGGCATCCAGCACATCGCCGTCGGAACGGATGATATCTATCAGGCAACCGATACGCTTGCCGACAACGGCCTGCGCTTCATGCCCGGTCCTCCGGAGAGCTACTACGACATGTCCTACAAGCGTGTGAATGGGCACGAAGAACCCATGGAGCGCATGAAGAAACATGGTATTCTGATCGACGGCGAAGGCGTGGTGAATGGCGGCGTGACGAAGATCCTGCTGCAGGTCTTCTCCAAGACCGTCATCGGCCCGATCTTCTTCGAGTTCATCCAGCGCAAGGGTGACGAAGGCTTCGGCGAAGGCAATTTCCGCGCGCTGTTCGAGTCGATCGAGGCCGATCAGATCAAGCGCGGCGTCATCGGCACGGCGGCCGAATAATCCTTTTGGACGGCCCCGCCAAGGCGTGGGGCCATCTTCGGCTCTTCGGAGGAGTGGAGCGATGGACCAGACGATACCTAAGCCTGCCGAGCGCCAGGCCATGGCGGCGCAGACGCTGCAATATATGCCCGGCTTCGGCAACGACTTCGAAACGGAGGCGCTGCCGGCCGCTCTGCCGCAGGGCCAGAACAGTCCGCAGAAGTGCAATTATGGTCTTTATGCCGAGCAGCTCTCCGGTTCGCCTTTCACGGCGCCGCGCGGAACGAACGAACGCTCCTGGCTCTATCGCATCCGTCCGAGCGTGCGGCATACAAGGCGCTTTTCGAACGCCTCCTATCCGGTCTGGAAATCGGCCCCCTGCCTGGACGATCATTCGCTCCCGCTGGGCCAGCTTCGCTGGGATCCGCTGCCGGCACCGAGCGAAAGGCTGACCTTTCTTGAAGGGATCCGCACGATCACGACCGGAGGCGATGTCCTGACCCAGACCGGCATGGCCGCCCACGCCTATATTTTCAACGAGGACATGATCGACGATTATTTCTTCGATGCCGACGGCGAGCTGCTCGTCGTCCCCCAGGTCGGCGCCATCAGGGTCTTCACCGAAATGGGCATGATGGATATCGAGCCGCTGGAAATATGCGTCATCCCTCGCGGCATGATGTTCAAGGTGACGCGCAAAGGCGACGAAGGCGTCTGGCGCGGCTATATCTGCGAGAATTACGGCGCGAAATTCACGCTGCCGGAGCGCGGGCCGATCGGCGCCAACTGCCTGGCCAATCCGCGCGATTTCAAGACGCCCGTCGCCGCCTTCGAGGACAAGGAGATACCCTGCCGCGTGCATGTCAAATGGTGCGGCAAGTTCTATGTGACGGACATTGGCCACTCGCCTCTCGATGTCGTTGCCTGGCAC
Source organism: Rhizobium sp. UFLA01-1127 (assembly GCF_059803845.1). Taxonomy (NCBI): domain Bacteria; kingdom Pseudomonadati; phylum Pseudomonadota; class Alphaproteobacteria; order Hyphomicrobiales; family Rhizobiaceae; genus Rhizobium; species Rhizobium sp. UFLA01-1127. Next base: position 2,856 of record NZ_JAUQTZ010000127.1, read on the forward strand.
GGCAACTACATCCCTTACAAATACGATTTGCGGACATTCTCCCCGGTCGGCGCTATCCTGTTCGACCACCCCGATCCGTCGATCTTCACGGTATTGACGGCCCCCACCGAAAGTGCGGGCACCGCGAATGTCGATTTCGTCATCTTTCCGCCGCGCTGGCTGGTGGCCGAACACACCTTCCGCCCGCCCTGGTATCACCGCAATATCATGAGCGAGTTCATGGGCCTTATTCACGGCCAGTATGATGCCAAGGAAAAAGGCTTCGTGCCTGGAGGCATGAGCCTGCATAATATGATGCTTCCGCATGGGCCGGATGCCTCCGGTTTCGAAAAGGCATCCAGTTCCGAATTGAAGCCGGTGAAGCTCGATCATACCATGGCCTTCATGTTCGAAACGCGCTTCCCTCAGCAGCTGACGAAATATGCCGCGGAGCTCGAAACGCTGCAGGACGATTATCTGGAATGCTGGGACGGCCTGGAACGCCGGTTTGACGGAACCCCCAGCATCAAGTGACGATTGCCCTCACATTCTCTGACGGCGGAGCCCGAACATGAAGCTTGCGACTTTGAAAGACTCCACAAGGGACGGCCGGCTCGTGGTCGTTTCGCGCGATCTCACGCGCTGCTCCGAGGTCGGCCATATCGCACGCACCCTGCAGGCAGCGCTCGACGACTGGGAGCATGTGTCTCCGAGGCTGGCGCGCGTTGCCGAAGGCATAGAGACCGGAGCCCAGCCGACGATCCGGTTTCACGAGCATGATGCCGCCTCGCCGCTGCCGCGGGCCTATCAATGGGCCGACGGTTCGGCCTATGTCAATCATGTCGAATTGGTGCGCAAGGCGCGCAAGGCCGAGATGCCGGCAAGCTTCTGGATCGATCCCCTTATGTATCAGGGCGGTTCCGACGGCTTTCTGGGGCCGCGTGACCCGATTGCCGCTGCCGACGAGGCCTATGGCATCGACATGGAAGGCGAGGTGGCCGTCATCGTCGATGACGTTGCCATAGGCTCGACACCAGAGACCGCCCGCCAGGCAATCCGTCTGGTGATGCTCGTCAACGACGTCTCGCTACGCGGCCTGATCCCGCAGGAGCTGGCAAAGGGTTTCGGCTTCTTCCAGTCCAAGCCGGCTTCGGCTTTTTCTCCGGTCGCGGTTACGCCCGACGAACTGGGCGATGCCTGGGATGGCGGCAAGCTGCATCTGCCGCTGCTGGTGATGCTGAATGGCAAGCTGTTCGGCAAGGCGAATGCCGGTATCGACATGACATTCGATTTCGGCCAGCTGATTGCCCACGCCGCCAAGACGCGCAGCCTCGTTGCCGGCACGATCATCGGTTCGGGAACGGTGTCTAACAAGCTCGACGGCGAACCGGGCAAGCCTGTGGAAAGCGGCGGCGTCGGCTATTCCTGTATTGCCGAGGTCAGAACGATCGAGACCATCGAAACCGGATCGCCGAAAACACCGTTCCTGCGCTTCGGTGATCAGGTCCGTATCGAGATGCAGGATCGTGCCGGCCACTCGATCTTCGGAGCGATCGAGCAGACGGTCGATAAATGCGAAGGACCGTGGCCGCGATGAACAACGTCATTCTCTACGACTACTGGAGATCCTCGGCGAGTTACCGGGTGCGCATCGCGCTCAACATGCTCGCAATCGACTATAGAACCGTGGCGGTCAACCTGCTGGAAGGCAAGCAAAAGAGCCCGGAATATCTGGAACTCAATCCGCAGGGCTTCGTTCCGGCGCTGGTGATCGACCGGCAGATCATGACGCAGTCGCTCTCCATCATCGAATATCTGGCCGAGCTTCGGCCGGAAAGCAGGCTGCTCCCGGCTGGCATAACAGACCGGCAGCATGTGCGGGCGCTTGCCTATGCGGTTGCCATGGACATCCATCCGATATGCAATATGCATGTTGCAGCCTATGTCGCGACTTTGACGGACAAGGCCGATGCCCGTGAGGAATGGGCGAGGCACTTCATTGACGTCGGCCTCCGCAAATTCGAGGTCATGTTAAGCAAGCTCGATGGCATGTTCTGCTTCGGCGGCACGCCGACCATGGCGGACATCTGCCTTGTTCCGCAGGTCTATAACGCCCGTCGCTGGGGCGTGGATTTGACCGACCTCAGGCGTATCGTCGAAATCGACGGCAGATGTGCCGAATTGCCTGCATTTCAGGCGGCGCATCCGGACCGGGTAAAGCCTTGACAAGACGCGTTGCCGGCAATGCCATGGCGCTGAGAGCGGGGCGTCGGCGCGAAAATCATCTCCATCGTGCCGGCGTTCAGCGCACGGCGCTCCAGCCAGGCGGCAGCACTACCGGCCTGACCGCAGAGCTCATCTCAATGCAGGCGTCCGCCGTCGGATGGATCGAACAGATGCACCTTTGCCGGATCGATCTTCAGCTGGATAGGCTGGCCCGGAGACACCGAGGGGCGGTCCCTGACGGCTGCGACGATCGAACGGGCGCCGGCCTGCAATTGCAGATGCGTGTCGGAGCCTGTCGGCTCGATGATCACGACCTTGGCCTGCACGCCGTCCGCGTCGATGGCGATATGTTCCGGGCGGATGCCGAGCTGGACGGACCGGCCGAGATGACGTCGGGCGCTTTCAGGCAGCGGCCAATGCAGGTTTTTCGTATCTTGCAGCCCCAAAGCCCCATTTCGGTCGATGACGAGGCCTTCGATGAAGTTCATCGACGGCGATCCGATAAAGCCGGCGACGAAACTGTTGGCCGGTGCATCGTAGATCTCAAGCGGTGAGCCGATCTGCTCGATATGGCCGCCGCGCATAACGACGATGCGGTCGGCCATGGTCATGGCCTCCATCTGATCGTGCGTCACATAGACCATGGTGGTTCCCAGGCGCTGGTGCAGCGTTTTGATCTCGGTGCGCATCTGCACGCGCAATTTGGCATCGAGATTGGACAGCGGCTCGTCGAAGAGGAAGACCGCCGGGTTGCGAACGATGGCCCGGCCCATGGCAACGCGCTGGCGCTGCCCCCCGGACAATTGCCGGGGATAGCGATCGAGGAGGGCGGCGAGATCGAGGATCGCGGCAGCATCGTTCACTTTCTGCTCGATCTCCTGGCGGCTGCGGCGCGCAAGCTTCAAAGAGAAAGCCATGTTGTCGCGCACGGTCATGTGCGGATAGAGCGCGTAGGACTGGAAGACCATGGCGATGTCTCGCTCGTTTGGTTCGAGATCGTTGACGATGCGGTCGCCGATTTCGATCTCGCCGTCGCTGATGCCTTCCAGCCCGGCGATCATGCGCAGCAAAGTGGATTTGCCGCAGCCCGACGGGCCGACAAGCACCACGAACTCTCCGTCCTGGGCCGCGACGGAGACGCCATGCAGCACTTCGAGCGCGCCGTAGCGTTTGATGGCGTTGCGAATGGTCAGTTTCGCCATGGATATCTCTCCCGAAAATCTCGGCCGGCGCCTCAGCGTCCGCCCATGCCCGCATTGAGGGCGATGCTTTTGTAGATGAGCTTCTGCAGGATGATCGCGAGGAGGATGCCTGGAAGCATGGAAAGGGCAGCACCCGCCATCAGGTAATTCCACTGCGTACCCTGCTGCGTCTGGAACATGGTGAGGCCGACGGGCAGGGTGGCATTGTCGGCACCGGTCATGACGATCAGCGGCCAGAGGAAATTGTTCCACTGCCCGATGAAGGTGAAGAGCGACAGAAGCCCGATCGCCGGCATGGATAGCGGCACGATGATGCTGATGAGGATGCGCAGGCGCGAGGCACCGTCGATCCTTGCGGCCTCCTCCAGCTCCATCGGAATGGAGAGGAAGAACTGCCGCATCAGGAAAGCGCCGAAGGTGCCGAACGAGATCGGCAGGATCACACCGGGGAAGGTGTTGACCAGGCCGAGTTTGTTGACAATCAGAAACAGCGGAATGATGAGCATCAGCGGCGGCACCATCAGCGTGCCGATATAGCCGAGCAGCAGCGTTTCGCGCGCTCGGAATTTCAGCCGCGCGAAGGCATAGCCGGACAGGCAGGAGACGATGACGGTGATGGCCGTCACGCAGATGGCAATGACGGCGCTGTTGAGGAAGAAACGGCCGAAGGGCAGCTGCGTCCAGGCGGCGGCAAAATTACCCCACTCGAAGACTTCGGGCAGAATGCGTGGGGGTATCGCCGTTACTTCCGCATTCGAGCGCACCGCGTTCGATACCATCCAGAAGAAGGGGAACAGGAAGGCGATCGCGACGAGGGTGATTGCCAGGTGATTGACGACGTCAAGCACCAGCTTCCGGCGTGCTCTGGCTTCGGCTTTAAGCGTCATAATGCACCCATTTGCGCTGGAACCAGAATTGCAGGGCCGTCAGCGCCATGATCAGCGCGAACATCACCCAGGCGATGGCGGAGGCGTAGCCCATCTGGAAGTTCTGAAAGCCGCGTTGATAGATGGCGTAGCCGAGCGTCGCGGTCGACGATCCCGGCCCGCCCTTGGTCATGACGAAGATCTGGTCGAAGACCTGCAGCGAGGTGATCGCCGTCATGACGGTGCCGAAGAACAGCGTCGGCGAGATCAGCGGCAGGCGGATTTTCCAGAAGCGATCCCAGGCCGTTGCGCCATCGATGCGCGCCGCCTCCAGATAGGTTGACGGCACCATGTCGAGCGCGGCGTTGAAGAGAACGGTATTGTAGCCGACACCGGCCCAGATCGAGGTGAGGACGACCGCCTGCATGGCAAGCGTGCGATCGTTCAGCACGCCCGAGAACGGCAGCGACAGCGCCACCATCATGCTGTCGAACAGGCCGCCGCTTGTGAAGATCAGCATCCAGACCATGGCGACGGCGATGAGTGGGGTGAAGGTCGGCAGGAAGAAGATCACGCGAAACCAGCGCTGCCCGATCTTCAGGCTCGAAATCCAGGTCGCCAGCCCGAGCGAGATGACGATATTGAGCACCAGATACTCGACCGTGAAGAAGATGGTGTTGCGCATGACCGTCCAGAATTGCGGGTCGGTGGTAAACAGGCGCACATAGTTGGCAAAGCCGACGAAGCGTGGCGCGCCGAGCAATTGCCAATTGGTGAAGCTGAGCGCGATCGAAGCGAGAATCGGCAGGACGAGAAACAGGATGATGCCGATCAGGCCCGGCAGCAGGAAGAACAAGGCCGTCCATCCCTCGCTTCTGAACCATTTGCGCGAGCGCGGCCTTGGTCTTGCGATCATGTCGGTATGCTTGCCCAGCATCATGAGCCTCTCCTTTTCGGCACGGGCGCTGCGGTCGAGCCGATAGGCCGGCCGCAGGCCGACCACATGCCCGGCTTATGGTAGCTGGCTCTGAATGTCGCTCAACACGCCTTCGGGTTTCGAGTCTCCCGTCAGCGCCAGCGGCACGTATTGCATCACCAGATTCTCGAATTGGTTCCATTTCTCGTTGATGCGGAACGGCGTTGTATGGGCAAACATATATTGCAGCGTGTCGCGCGTGCCGCTGACGTTCTTCGCCGCTCCGTCATACCAGGCGGTCTGCTGTGCGAGCCGGGCTGGCAGTGCGCGTCCGGCCGAACCGAGGATTTCGGCAGCCTTCGGACCCGTCAACACCTGTATCGCCTTGAAGGCGGCATCCTTGTGCTGGCTGGCGGCGGAAATGCCCCAGCCCGAGCCTGCCGTAATGAAGCGCGACGCACCGCTGCCGCGCGGCAGCGGTGCGATGCCGATCTTGAAGTTGACGTTGGCCTGCCCGGTAATCAGCGACCATGGGCCGTCGATATACATGGCGACATTGCCCGAGGCGAAGCGGCCGCTTGCGGCCGAAGCATCGGCGGCGGAGGCAAAGACCGGTGAAAGTTTGTCCTTGGCGGTAAGATCGGCATATTTGCTGAAGGCATCGACAAAGCCGGCATTGGTAAGGTCGAATTCACCGGCGGCATTGAAATAATCCGCACCGAGCGCGACGGGGCCTGCAATGAAATCGAAAGCCTGGGTGCCGTAGCCGTAGGTTCCGCCGGTCGTCAGCGCCTTGGCGTCGGCCTTGAAGTCGTCGAACGTCCAATCCTTGGCAGGCTCCTTCAAGCCGGCGGCGGCGAACTTGTCGCGATTGTAGAAAACCATCCACGGCCCGACATCGTAGGGCAGGGCATAGAGCTTGCCGTCTTGTGAAAGGCCGGACATGATCGATGTCTCGAAGTCCGCCACCTTCACGTCGCTCTTTTTCACGTAGTCGTCGAGCGGCGTCAGAATCGAATAGAAATTCGACATGCGCATCGACTGCATCGAAACGATGTCGGCGACCTGCCCGGATGTTGCCAGAACCGGCAGGCGCGTCCAATAATCGGTCCATCCTGAAAGCTGCAGCTTCACCTCGATGTCGGGATATTGTTTGTTGACGAGATCGGCCAGCTGCTGCCAGAGCTGGACATCGTTCGGCTGACCCCACATCTGCCAAGTCAGGGTCACGGGGGCATCCTGCGCTCGCGCGCCGATGCCGGGCAGTGAACTCGCCGTAAGGGCGGCGGCAAAGATCAATGAACGCTTCATGGTTGTTCCTCCTCCTTAATGACTTTCATTGGAGTGACGTTCGTCACGCCCGGACGCTCTCCTCCGGTTTGGTCTTCCAGCCCGTTCAGGCCGCGATCATCGCCTCCAGATCGGCGATCAGGCCGATCAATTCCGTTCGCTGACGCCGCCACGTATCTCCTTCCTGTCCCGGCTCCAGGATGGCCGTCATCCGCTCAAGGAAGTCGGGCGGCAGCCATTCGAGCTCGGCCGCCATCGGCAGGTTCCAGCCGTCACCCGGAAAATAGACCCGGTTGAAGGCAAAGACGGTCTGCAGGATCGCGTTGGCAAGCTTGCCCGTCAGCCCGACGAGAAAGACGATATCGCGGCGGGCGACCTTGCTTTCGTAATGGTAATCCCTGGCCCAATAGCGCAGGACTTCCATATGCTGACGGAGGACGGAGGCCCTGAGCGCTTCCGGATATTGCACCAATTGCCGTTTCCAGCAGGCCAGCAGGCCGTGCGGGTCGGCGATGATCTGCTGGTTTGCAAGATCCGTCGGCAAGTGATAGCCCCATATCGTCCACTCGAAGCTTTTTGGCACGACGATGCCGGCAAGCCAGGAGTCCAGATCGCGCTGGACGGCGGCGTAACGGCGCATCCAGACGCCATTCATGCGAATGCCTTCGGCCTGCCAGCTCCGCAGCGCAGCATCGAAACGCCGCCATGCCGCAGTCTGGCGAACCTCCGGTCCGCGATAGGCATCGGCATAGACGCGGAAGTCAAAATCCGACTGCGCATCAGACCATCCCTTGCCCCGCGATCCGGCGAGCGCGACGGCGCCATTGCCGTCTTCGGCCAGATCGGCGATCAAGGGCGTCATCGCGGCAATGAGTTCGGCTTCACGGCTCATGACGGCACCGGGCGGCTGGGCTTCGCTATCTCCTTCAATCCTTGAGGACCAGTTCGATGACCGGGGTGACTACGTCAGGTTTCAGAACCGGCAGTTCGAGCGTCAGAATGCCCTCGCCGACAGCGACGCCGATGTTGGAATCGACCTCGGCATCCGGGTCGAGCCAGTGAACCTCGCTGGCATCGTGCAGGAACTGAGCATATTTCACCTTGCGGCCCAGCCCTTCGACGTGGATGTGGCGGAAGGGCCAGGTCTGGATGTGCAGGTAAAGCCGATTGCCCTTTTGGGTGAAGCGGCAGCCGCTCGGCGCCTTGTAGGCTGAGGGGCCCGCGCCATAGATTGCGCGGCCGTTCAGCCGCATCCATTCGCCATAGATGTCGAGCGCCTTGATGGCGCGGACGTCGAAGGTGCCGCGGCCGGTGGGGCCAACATTCATCAGCAGGTTGCCGCCGAGCGAGACGGTATCCACCAGGATATTGATGAGCTGGCCGGCATCCTTCCAGCTCGTTTCGTCGCGATAATAGCCCCAGGAGCCGCTGAAGGTGTGGCAGGCTTCCCAGCGTACCGGCAATCCGGCAACCGTCGGCGCGATGCGCGGCGTATATTGTTCCGGCGTGACGAGATCGGGCATGTGATCGGCGTCGCGTGGCAGGTCGAGGCGGTCGCCGATAATGATGTCGGGCTGCAGCTGGCGCACCAGCTTGACGAGGTCTTCGCTCTCCCAATCGGCGCGGCCCTTGCCGGGCAGGCCTTTGTAGACGCGGCGCGGATAGCTGAAATCGAACCAGATCACGTCGATCTTGCCGAAATTCGTCAGAAGCTCGGTCACCTGGTCGCGCATGTATTTGGCATAGCGCTTGATGTCGCGGCCCTCATTGAGCTTGGCGGCGTCGGGATGATTGCGCTGCGGATGATGCCCGTCGACCGGGAAATCCGGATGATGCCAGTCGAGCAGGGAATAATAGAAGCCGACCTTCAACCCTTCGGCGCGAAGCGCTTCGACATAGGGCCCGATCAGGTCCTTGCCATAGGGCGTGTTGGTGACTTTGTAGTCGGTGACCTTGCTGTCCCACAGGCAGAAGCCTTCATGGTGCTTGGCGGTCAGAACCACATATTTCATGCCTGCCTCACGAGCACGGCGTGCCCATTCGCGGGCGTCGTAGAGATCGGGATCGAAATTGTCGAAATACTTCCGATAGGCCTCGGTGGTGAACTCCTCGCGGTTCTTCAGCCATTCATGGCGTGCGCCAAGAGCGTACAGCCCGAAGTGGATGAACATGCCGAAGCGGTCGTGTCCAAACCATGTCTTGCCATCGGCCACGCTCTGGCCGCCACTGATCGTTGCGTCGCTCACACTATCCTCCCAAGTGTTAGGGCTCAATCGAACCGGTTCGATTCAATCATTGATCCACTCGCCATATATGTCAAGCGCCCTGTTGAAATCTCGTTCGGCATATTGCTTCACGGCCGACAAATGTTAGATTTATGACAGCGATTCATGGAAGGAGGCATCTTCGATTGGAAGGCTAAAGACGATAGAAACGGTTCGAGAAATTCATGGCCACAATTCGTGACGTCGCCAAACTTGCTGACGTGTCCGTTTCGACGGTGTCGCTCGCTTTAAGCAATCCGGCGCGCGTCAGCCAGAAGACGCTGGAGAGAATCCGTCAGGCGATCGCCGCCGTCGGCTTCGTTGCCGATCCGCTCGCGCAAAGTCTGGCGCGTGGCCGCAGCCGTATGATCGGCTTCGTCGTCGGCAATGTCGGCAATCCGTTCTTCGGAGACATCCGGCGCGAGCTGGAAAATTATGCGCTCGACCATCAGCATTTCGTCGTCGTCACCGATTCTTCCGGCAAGACGGATCGCGAGCGGGCGATGGTCGAGCATCTGATCGGACTCAAGACGGCGGGTCTGGCGCTTGCGCCGTCGGGCTACGACCAGGACTACATCGATTTCATTGCCGGCCTGAACGTGCCGATCGTCTGTTTCGACCAGAAGGTTGCCGGCATAGAGCGCGATTTCGTCGGCTCGGACAACTATCTTGCCGGCGCGATGCTGACCGAGCACCTCCTGCAGCTCGGCCACAGGCGCATCGCCATCATCACCGGTCCCAGCCATATGCGCACGGCAACGGAGCGCTATCGCGGCTTTGCCGAGACCATGGCCAATGCCGGCGTCGAAGTGAATCCCAATTTCGTCGTCGACGGACAGTTCACGCGCACCGCCGGCTACGAGGCGGCCATGCGCCTGCTGATCCAGCCCGAGCGACCCAGCGCGATCCTCGGCGCCAACAACACGGTAGCGCTCTCGGCGCTGCAGGCCATGCAGGAGCTGGGTTTCCGCTGCCCCGAGGACATTTCGCTCGCCATGATCGACAATGTGCAATGGAGCTCGGTCATCACGCCGCGCATCACCATGGTCGTTCAGGATACCTTGGCGCTCGGCGGCATCATCGCACGGCGCCTGATGCACCGCATCACCAATCCCCAAGGCGCCGTCGAGCCGCCGCAGGATTTCGTGCTGACGCCCAAATTCGTTCCAGGCAATTCCTGCCGGCGGATTTAGGCCATAAGCCGAGCTCTAAGCAAGGCGGTCGTCTCCCGTTTGACCGTTCTCAGCCATGGGTGTCGAGCCGCAAACAGCCTTGTCGCGATGTTGTATGAAACTTTTGCAAAACACTAAAATAGCCATTGCCCTCGCTCGTGGAACCAATATCGTAGACTTCGTTCTCAGGTAGCAGTGGGTCACGACGGCAGCCGAGGGAGGAATGGATGGCGCCCGTCAAGGCACTGATCATGCGTCATGCTGAAAAGCCCGACGATCAGGGCGACCCGAACCTGTCCCCAGCCGGGCGAGTTCGCGCAAAAGCACTGGTCACATGGTTTCCTCAAACCTTTGGCCGGCCCGACTTCATCTTTGCCGCTGCCGTTTCGAAGCGCAGCGAGCGGCCCGTGCAGACCGTTCAGCCGCTGGCGGACGCACTCGGGCTCGAGGTGCATGCGCAATTTGCCGATGATGACTGTGCCGCCTTGGCAGAGGCGCTGCTTTCCAGACCCAAGTTCGACGGTAAGACGGCTCTCATCTGCTGGCATCACGGCAACATCCCGAAACTGATGAAGGCACTCGGCGCGCCGGCGGGAAGCTATCCCGACCCCTGGGTGCCGACCGTCTTCAATCTTATTCTTGTCACCGATTTTCTCAGCGAGGGGCCAGAAGTCTCGCAACTGTCAGAGCCGTTCTGATTGACAATAGAGGCTTTGCCGCCTTCGGCATTCCCGCATGGGAGACAAGCACCGCCTTCTCTTAAGCGTATCGAGGGGACCGACATGGCTTTTGCAAACACAGGTACCGCCGGCAGCCTTGCAGTCAAATTGTGGCGCGGTGAGCGCATGTGCCTCATCGGGATGGACGTCGCCGATCCAGAGGATGATTTCGTAGGGTTCGCGATCGAGGTGAAGAGCCCGGGTTCAACCGACTATGTTGCGTTGAGGAACCGGTTGAATTTCGACTATGGCAGCGCAGACAAGGGTGTCGACGGCTTTCGGAACTTCCTGTCGACGGCAGCCCCCTTTCAGAAGTTCCGCTGGATGCATTTTCCCTATGATCCGACGGATGGCACCTATCTTTATCGGGTGACGAAGATGCATATGAACGCTGCGGGCGCGCTCAAGAGCGGCGATCGGGTGGCCGACCTGCCGATCTCGCTCGACCGCATGACCTATAGCGACTATCTCGATATCGGCTTCACCCGCAACTTTGCCTCCTCGCAGGCCTATGCCGACAAATTCGGCAACAACCCCGATGTCATTCCGAGCGATCCCAACGAGGGCCTGACGTTTCAGAAGCTGCCCGGCGATGTCTATCAATGGCTCGGCTTCGAAGCCTACGACCTGATTTTCGGCCTGCTGGACGAGGTGGCGAACGATAAGGATCTCTCCATCGACGTCTTTGCCTATGATTTCAACGAGCGCGACATTCTCGCCAAGCTGGAGAGTTGCGGCACGCGTGTTCGCGCCATCATAGACGATTCCAAACCGCACAAGCCCGCCGGCAGCGCGGAATCGCAGGCGGCTGCCCGGCTTGCCGCCTCGGCCGGAGCCGATGCCGTCAAGCGCATGCATTTCAAGACCCTGCAGCACAACAAGGTCTTTATCATCCGGCGCGGAGACCAACCGGTCAAGGTGTTGTTCGGTTCCACCAACTTCAGCTATCGCGGCCTCTACATACAAGCCAACAACGCGCTCGTGTTTCATTCGAGCGATGCGGCCAAATTGTTCGGCCGTGCTTTCGATCTGGCTTTCCAGGGGCTGGATGCCTTCAAACAGGATAGTCTCGGCAGTAAGTGGAGCCTCGTGCAGGCGGAGGGCGTGCCTTCGGCGCATTTCTGCTTTTCGCCGCACCAGTCGAGCAATCTCTCGCTGAGCCCCGTGGGGGCCGCGATCGATCAGGCCTCTTCCTCGGTCTTTTATGCCATCGCCTTTCTCAACCAGATCCGCTCCGGGCCGGTGCGCGAGGCGGTCGACCGGCTCATGGGCAAGGATGTTTTCAGCTATGGCATTTCCGACAAGGATGGCGGGCTCGAAATCCGCAAACCCGACGGCACCGTCGGTCAGGTGGATTTCAGCTATCTCGCCAGCCATGCGCCGGAACCCTTCAAGAGCGAATGGAGCGGCGGCAGCGGCATTCACCAGCACGACAAATTCGTCGTGACGGATTTCAACCTGCCGACTGCCAAGGTGTTTACCGGATCGTCCAACCTGTCACCGAGCGGCGAAAGCAATAATGGCGACAATCTCGTCATGATCGAGGATCAGCGCGTTGCAACATCCTATGCACTCGAAGCTCTCCGGATCTTCGACCATCTTCATTTCCGCTCCGCCATGCAGGGTGCGGACACGCCCAACAGCCTGACGCTCGCGCGCCCTCCGGCAGCCGGACAAGATGCCTGGTTCCGGCGTTTCTATGTGACGGGTTCGCAGGCGGCAAAGGATCGCCTTCTGTTCTCGCGCTGAGATCGACCGGTCCTTTCGACGTGATTGCCGGTGCCGACAATGGAGCGTGGCTCATGAGCCAAACCGATGCGATACCCCTTTCCGCAGAAAGGAAAGTCGTGGAAGCCGCCGATTTCCGCTGGGACGGCAACGGCTTCGAGGCGGGGATCGGTATCGCGGCATCCGGCGGCGGGTTTCGGGTCATGCTGTTTCACGCAGGCGCCTTCCTTCGCCTGGCCGAACTCGGGCTCCTGCAGCAGGCAAAGCGCATTTCCAGCGTTTCCGGCGGCTCGATCGCGACCGCCTGGCTCGCAAGCGTCTGGCCGGATCTGGTCAAGGCCGATTTTGCCAATCTGCACGATGCTTTCATTGGTCCTTTGCTCGATTTTGCCCGTGCGAGGATCGACGTCATGGCCGCGCTTGTCGGCCTTCTGCCTGGAACTTCCGCCGCGCACCAGGTCGCAAGTTCCTACGACAGGCATCTGTTTCATGGGCGCAGCCTTCGCGATCTGCCGGACCGGCCGCAGTTCGTATTCTGTGCGACAAACCTGCAGACCGGCGTGCTCTGGCGCTTCTGCAAGACCTATGCGGGTGACTACATCGTCGGCCGGATCGATCGGCCGGACATTCCATTGGCCAAAGCGGTGGCTGCCTCCTCGGCCTTTCCTCCATTCCTGTCGCCACTCGCGCTCGAATTCTCGGATGGAAGCTTCCAGAATTGGCCGACGGGATCATCGGTGCCGGCCGATGCGATCGGGGCTTTTCGCAAGGCCGTCCTTTTGACCGATGGCGGTGTGTATGACAATCACGGCATCAAACCATTGGTAAAGCGCTTTGCGACCCTCTTCGTCAGCGACGGAGGCGCGCCGTTTGCCCGAAATCCCGGCCTCTATGGCAATTGGCTCAGCCAGCTTCGCCGGGTCCTGGATGTAACAGACAATCAGGTCCGGGCGCTGCGCCGCAGGGATCTTATCGGCCGCTTCGAGGCCGGTGCTTTGCTGAACAACGAGGCGGTTCTCGTCGATATCCAGGCCTATGGCCGCCTTGGCGCCTATTGGGGCATCGACACGGACCCTTCCAAACTTGCGCCTGAAGATGCGTTGTCTTGTTCGGCAAGGGAGGTCGCGAGCCTTGCCAGTGCGCCCACGCGGCTAAGCGATCTCGGAGAAAGCCTGTCGGAAAGGCTGGTGAACTGGGGATACGCGATCTGCGATCGCAGCGTCAGGGCAAATTATAAGGGGCCGCTTCGCCAGGTCTCCCCCGTCTGGCCGTTTCCAAAAAAGGCATTGGGGTAGCGGCGGCGGACGTCGGAACGGCGTCGAGCGTCGGGAGCGCCAAATTCGTCGAGCGCTCTTGACTGCGACGCGCGGGGTTCCAGATAGCAGCGATTATCAGGCTTCGCGTGAGGGCATCGGGCAGGAAGAGGGCGCGAGCACCTTGGTAATTCGCCTTTTTGCACAGTTTTACCCCCTTCTCCATTTATCCGTCTGCTTTGTTCGCTTCCTTCGATGTTCTATACTCTCCACCCTATACCGGGCGCAGCCCTCCATCGGCTACTGATCTTGGAGGCTGCGATATTGGCGCGCATCAATCTCGAAGTTCGATTATGAAGACATTCATTGTTCCCGGCCCCAATTCGAGCACCATCATTTCGCGACGGACGGCCGAGAGGCTTGGGAGGCCGTTTTCCAGAGATCGCACGATAGTCCACGCCGACGTCAGCTATGCCGATGCGAGCCATCCGTTGTGGTTTTTCGCGAGAACTGGAAATAGTAATGCAAATTGACACGTATGTGGTCTCGCTGATACGCGTCCTCGGCCAAGTGGCGATTATTGTCTATGCCTATTCCTGGGTTATCCGGATCGTCGAACGCGGCGCGTTGAAATCCGTGGCCGTCGGGCTGCTGTTTGGGCTGGTCGGCATCCTGTCGATGGGCGATCCGATCCGCTGGATGCCCGGCGTCATCCAGGACGGCCGTTCCATCCTCCTCGTCCTTACGCCGGTCTACGGCGGTTTTCTGGGGACCGTGGTCGCGGCGGCGATGATGAGCCTGTTTCGTTTCATGGTCGGCGGCATGGGTGCCGCCGGCGGCATCGCCGGCATAGTCGTCGTTGCATTCGCGGGTTATGTGCTGAGCCTCCTGCCACGGCAATGGGTCGGCACGGGGTGGCGGCGGTCGTCGTTGTTCGGTCTGGCGACCTGCACCTCGATTATCGTTCTCGTCTTCCTGCCATGGGTGGTTGCCCGCGAGCTCTTCCTGACCGCAACGCTTCCGGTCACCGTCGTCAACATACTCGGCGTCCTCCTTCTCTCGGACCTGCTGGAGCGGGAGCAGTATCGCATCGGCATCCAGCGCGCGCTCGAGAATGAAGCGAGCCTCGATCCGCTGACAAAGCTTCCCAATCGCCGTGTCCTGCAGCGCGAAGGCGACCGCTGCAGCAAGGATGCGGGAGCCAGACGCATCCCCTTTTCGATCATCATGCTCGA
>NZ_JAUQTZ010000128.1:0-17656 GCF_059803845.1 Rhizobium sp. UFLA01-1127
TATTCGGTGCGCGTGCGAACGCCGCTGTGAAGGCCGTGTCCGAACGAGGCCTCTCCAAGAAACAGGTGCTTCAGGAATTCAACTGTGTCGTCGGTGTCTCCGATGCCCATCTCCAGGTCCGCCGCGGCGAGATCTTCTGCATCATGGGACTTTCCGGAAGCGGCAAATCCACCCTGGTGCGCCTTCTCAACCGCCTGATCGAACCGAGCCTTGGCAGGATCGCGATCAAGGGCCGGGAAATTGCCAAGTTGAATGCAGCCGAGCTGCGCGACATGCGCGCACGTAACATCGGCATGGTCTTCCAGAGCGTGGCGCTGCTGCCCAATCGCACCGTTCTCGAAAATGCAGCATTCGGGCTCGAGGTCCGCGGCATCCCGAAGGATCAGCGCAACGACACGGCGCGGGCGGCGCTCGACAAGGTGGGCCTTTCAGACTGGACATCGCGATACCCCTCGGAATTGTCGGGCGGGATGCAGCAACGTGTCGGCCTCGCCCGCGCTTTGGCGGCCGACCCCGAGATCATTCTCATGGACGAGCCCTTCAGCGCGCTTGATCCGCTCATTCGCCGCCAGTTGCAGGACGAGTTCCGTCAGCTGACGAAGTCGCTCGGCAAGTCCGCTGTTTTCATCACGCATGACCTCGAAGAGGCCATCCGCATCGGCGATCGGATCGCCATCATGAAGGACGGCCTTATCGTCCAGGTCGGAACGGCAGAAGAGATCGTAACGAAGCCTGCCGACGATTACGTGGCCGATTTCGTGGCCGGCATATCCAGGATCCATCTCGTCAAGGCGCATTCCGTGATGCAGTCGATCGCCGAATACAGGAACCTGCAACCGCAGCAGGACGTGAATGCGCTCCTGACGACCAATCCGGAGGCTGATATCGGCGAACTCATCGACCTGACGATGAAGTCGGAACGCGATGCGCTCGCGGTCGTCGCTAACGGTTCCATCGTCGGCGTGGTCACGACGCGCGGGCTGCTTCGGGGCGTCGCAGGATCCCCGGCGCAGCAGAACATGACGGCATGAGGGGGCGACGCAAATGGACATCTCGGTCATTGCGGATACTTTCGATGCCTGGACCGACGACGCGCTTGGCTGGATCAGCGACAACGGCAATTGGATATTCGATCCACTGAGGGCCATCTTGGAGGGAACATACGATGGCGTTCTCTGGCTCCTGCAGCTCCCGCCTTTCTACGTCGTCGCGATCATCGGGGCACTCCTTGGATGGCGGCTGATCAACGTCGCATCCGGTCTTCTGGCCGGTCTGGCGCTTTTCTTCTGCGCGGTCATGGGCCTTTGGAACGAAACGATCAGCACTCTTGCTCTTGTGACGACCGCCACGATCTTCGCCTTGACGATCGGAATCCCCTTGGGGATCGTCGCGGGATTCCTGCAATGGTTCGACAGGTTGCTGGAGCCGATCCTCGATCTGATCCAGACGATGCCACCCTATATCTACCTTCTTCCTGCCATTGCGCTTCTGGGCTTTGGCCCGGCCACCGCGCTGGTGGCAACATTCATCGTGGCAATGCCCCCTGCCATTCGCCTGACATCGCTCGGTATCCGCATGACGCCGCCCGCCTTCATTGAATTGGGCCAGGCAAGCGGCCTGACATCATGGCAGATGTTCACGAAAATCCGGCTGCCGTTTGCCATTCCAAGTGTCATGGCCGGCATTAACCAGAGTTTGATGATGGCATTCGGCATGGTGGTGATCGCCGGCATCGTCGGTTCCGGCGGCCTCGGCCAAACTATCTACAACGCCGTGCGCACGCTCGATATGGCGACATCGATCAACGCTGCGATCGCGATCGTCATCCTGACCATGGTGCTCGATCGATTGACACAGAGCGCGGCCCGCCGCGCCAAGGCAGGTGTAAGATGAACTTCGACCTCCTTCGGTTCTCGCCGGGCGTATATTTTGCCCCAGCCGTCGACTGGCTGAACACCAACTTCCATCCGTTTTTCGAAGCCTTAACCAGGCTGATCGAAGCCGTGCTCGGAGCCTTGGAATCCGTGCTGCTCTATCCGCCACCCTATGTGGTCGTCATCGCCGCGGTCCTGCTTGTTGCCTTCGCCATCAACATCAGGGTCGCCGTGGTGACCGCAATCGCTCTCGCCTTCTGCTTTCTGTCAGGGCTTTGGGCTGCATCCATGCAGACACTCGCCCTGGTAACGGTAGCGGTCGCCATTTCGGTCCTGATTGCCTTCCCTCTCGGCATTCTTGCGTCGCGCCACAAGGGTTTCGAGATCGCGATCAGGCCGCTGCTCGACATCATGCAGACGGTGCCGCCATGGGTTTATCTCATCCCGGCAGTCATGATCTTCAGTCTCGGCCGGGTACCGGCGATCATCGCCACGATCGTCTATGGCGTGCCGCCGATGCTGCGCCTGACGACGCTGGCCTTCAATCAGGTGCCGACGGATCTTCTGGAGCTCGGTCAAGCCACCGGCGCCCCGCCGCGCTCGATCCTCTTCAAGATCGAGATACCGTCCGCCATGCCCACCCTGCTGGTCGGTCTAAACCAGTGCATCCTTCTTTCGCTGGCCATGGTCGTGCTTGCCGGGCTTGTCGGAGCAGGCGGGCTCGGAGCCGAAGTGACCCGGGGCCTGACCCGAATGGAAATGGGGCTTGGCCTGCGCGCCGGACTTGCCATCGTCGCGATCGCGATCCTGCTCGACCGGCTGTCGAAAGGCGTCTTGCAAGGACAATCGCGATCATCGCAAACGAAAGCCTGAGCGGAGAGACCGAACAATGCGCCACAGCTTCTTCTGCATCGACTCCCACACCTGCGGCAATCCCGTACGGCTGGTCGCCGGCGGCGGGCCTTTGCTTCCGCACCTTCCGATTGCCGACCGGCGTGACATTTTCATCCGCGATCACGATTGGATCCGGCAAGCATTGATGTTCGAGCCGCGCGGCCACGATATCATGTCAGGAGCGATCATCTATCCCGCCTATCGCGACGACTGCGACTTTGCCGTGATTTTCATCGAAGTCAGCGGATGCCTGCCCATGTGCGGAGCCGGAACGATCGGGCTGGTGACCGCGGCGATCGAGGAAGGCCTCGTCACCCCGCGCATTCCCGGCAAGCTTTCGATCGAGACGCCGGCGGGCCGGGTTGATGTCGGCTACGAGATGCGGGGGGAATTCGTCGAAGCCGTCCGCATGTTCAATGTGGCAAGCTATCTGCATGCGGCTGACGTCGGCGTGGATGTGCCCGGGCTCGGCCTCCTGACGGTCGACGTCTCCTACGGCGGAAATTATTATGCCGTCGTCGAACCGCAAGGAAACTGGCCGGGTTTGGATGGCATGTCGAAGGATGACATCGTTGATTTGAGCCGGAGGCTGCGGGACGCCCTCGGTCCGGTTTGCAATCCGGTTCATCCGGAAAACGAACGGATCCGCGGAGTTCACCATGTCTTGTGGTGCGACGCTTCGACAAGCGAGAACGCCGATGGCCGGGGTGCGGTTTTTTATGGCGACAAGGCGATAGACCGTTCCCCCGGCGGCACCGGAACGTCGGCACGCCTGGCGCAGCTGCACGGCAAGGGGCGTCTGAAGGTTGGCGACGTCTTTCGACAGGAAAGCCTAATCGGCACAATCTTCGAGGGACGTGTCGAAGCAGAAGCGGAAATCGGAAGCTTCATGGGTATCAGGCCGAGCGTTGGAGGCTGGGCCTGCATCATCGGCCACAATACGATCTTCGTCGACGATCGAGATCCTTTGGCTTATGGTTTCCAGCTCTAGTGCCGGATGATTTTAGGTCTGTTCGACCTAAAATCTGAATCCGCTCTAGAATCAAGGAAGTAGAGCATGATGTCGCGCGAAAACCGAGCACACTTTTCGGCATCATGCTCTAGCAGAAGAGCTTGGTCAGGCGAGGCATTTCATGAAATCGGCAAAAGATGAAGTCAAGCACGGTCCCTTGAAGGTCGGCTTTATCCTCGCGCGATCATTTACTCTTTCCGCCTTTGCGCTGTTCGTCGATACGCTGAGACTGGCAAGCGACGAGGCAGACAAATCCGGTAGGGTCCTGGCCGACTGGCAGGTATTGGGCAGCACCCGGCATCTCATCACATCGAGCTGCGGTGTTCAGGTCGCGCCGACGTCGGACTTTATCGACCCAAGAGAATTCCACTACGTCGTCGTGGTGGGTGGACTTTTGAACGCCGACATCACGATCGACCAGCAGACCTCCGATTATCTGAAAAAGGCCGCAGCTCACAAAATCCCGCTGATCGGGGTTTGCACCGGTACGTTCATCCTGGCGCGTCTGAGCCTGATGACAACGCACCAGACCTGTGTCAGCTGGCTTCATTATCAGGCTTACCGAGAGCAGTTTCCCGGCAATCCCGTCCGCTCCGACCGCCTGTTCAATCTCGATCGGAACCGTGGATCATGCGCCGGCGGAAGCAGTGCCGCCGACATGGCCGCCTTTCTCGTCAGACGGCATATCAGCAGAGATGCCGAACGAAACGCCATGGAAGTGCTGCAAATCGAGCGAGCCCGATCCGGGCTGGATATACAGCCGCGCAAGCCGCTCGCGATCGAATGCCAGGACCCCCGCCTGAAGGCCGTCCTCATCACCATGGAAAGCCACATCGAAGACGTGGTGCCGACCGAAGATCTTGCCGCATCCGTCGGGCTGTCCCGTCGGCAGCTCGAACGGCTTTTCACCGAGGAAATGAAAACGTCTCCCGGCGCTGTCTACAAGCGTATTCGCATGGAACGCGCCAAGCAGCTGGTTCTGCAGACGGAGGCGCCGCTCATCGAAATTGCGCTTGAGGTCGGTTTCGACAGCGCTTCCCATTTTGCGAGGCTCTTTCGCAAGCTGTTCGGGCAATCTCCCACGGAGCTGCGACGAGCCAACCACGGCATCGTGCTGGAACGCGCGATGTGACCTTCAGCGGCTCCCATCTTCGTCTCACGGTGCGAACATGCTGCGGGCGACGATCAAACGCATGATTTCGTTGGTGCCCTCGAGGATTTGGTGAACCCTGAGGTCGCGGACGATCTTTTCGATGCCATAGTCTGCCAGATATCCGTAGCCGCCGAGAAGCTGAAGCGCCTGGTTGGCAACATCGAAGGCAGCGTCTGTGACGAAACGTTTCGCCATGGCACAATGCTTGCTGGCGTCCGGCGCGTTTTGATCGAGCTTCCAGGCCGCCTGATACAGGAAGATGCGGGCGGCTTGCAGCTCCGTCTCCATATCGGCGACGCGAAACTGCAATGCCTGGAAGTCCTTGAGCAGCGAACCGAAGGCGCGGCGCTCCTGCATATATCGCACCGCCCGGTCGAGTGCGCTTTGAGCGCCGCCGAGCGCACAGGCGGCAATGTTCAATCGCCCGCCGTCAAGTCCGGCCATGGCGTAGCGGAAACCTTGCCCCTCCACGCCCACGAGATTGCCGGCCGGCACCACGCAATCATCGAATCGAACCTCGGCCGTGGGCTGCGCTTTCCATCCCATCTTCTTCTCGAAGGCGCCGAAGCTCAGGCCGGAGCACGAGCTTTCGACGACGATGGTCGAGATGCCTTTTGGGCCATCCTCGCCCGTTCGGCACATCACGAGATAGATGTCCGAAAAATTCCCGCCGGAAATGAAGGCCTTGGATCCGTTGAGAACGTAACCTTCCGTTCCCCTATGGACGGCACGCGTCCGGAGGGCTGCGGCATCGGAGCCCGAGTCGGGCTCCGTCAAACAATAGGATGCAACTTTCTCGAAACGGCAGAGGTCGGGCAAGAGCCTTTCCTTGATGTCTCTGGAGGCATATTTGTCGATCATCGATACACACATGTTGTGGATCGAGATGAAGGCGGCAACGGAGGGGCACGCCTTCGACAGTGCCTCGAAGATCAGCGCGGCATCCAGCCGGCCGAGCGCCGAGCCGCCAAATTCCTCGCAGGCGTATATCCCGCCAAGACCCACCTCCCCCGCAGCCTTGAGGAGATCGCGCGGGATCGTCCCGGCCTCTTCCCAATCGCTCGCGAACGGAGCGATGCGTTCGGCGCCGAATTGCAGCGCCATGTCATAGAAGGATTGTTGCTCATTGCTGCAGGCAAAATCCATTCACCCCTCCCGTCCATGAGCAGGATATGCAGTGCCTTGGAATTTTCTATCATATTTCCGGAAGATCAGGATGGATTACGAAAGATCGTTTTGCACGATGACTATCAATCGGTATTGATCCAGACAGCCTTGGTTTCCAGATACTCATGAAGGTGCTCGACACCGCCTTCACGCCCATATCCGGACATCTTCATTCCACCGAACGGTACGGCAGGGTCGATCGCATGATACATGTTCACCCAAACCGATCCTGCCTTCAGCCGGCGTGCCAGTTTATGTGCCGTACCCAGATCCTTGGTAAAGATCCCAGCCGCAAGCCCGTAGGGTGAGGCGTTCGCCCGGCTTGTCACTTCGTCGATGGAATCGAATTTGAAAGCGGAAATGACCGGGCCGAAGATCTCTTCCCGCGCGATGCGCATATCATCATGGACATCGGCAAAAACCGTGGGCGTCAGGAAGTTGCCGCCGTCATAGACCGGGCCTGATTGCCGGCTTCCGCCGGTCAGAAGCCGCGCACCCTCGGCCTGTCCGGATGCGATATAGTCTTCGATCACCCTGGCCTGGCGGGAATTCACGATCGGGCCGATGTCGGTATCGGTTTCAATCCCGTGACCGATGCGAAGGGTCTTGGCAAAGTCCGCGACCCTTGCGACGAATTCGTCATGGATTTCCCGAGCAACGAACAGGCGGGACCCGGCGATGCAGATCTGCCCCGAATGCGCGAAGACGGCCATGGCGGCGACGGGGACCGCGCGGTCGATGTCCGCATCCTTGCACACGATGACGGGCGATTTGCCGCCGAGCTCGAGCGATACTTTCTTCAGATTGCCGACGGCCGCCCTTGCGATCGATTGTCCCGTCAGTGTCGAGCCGGTAAAGACGACCTTGTTGACGTCGGGGTGCTCCGCCAAACGGGCACCGGCGACCGAGCCCTTTCCGGTAACGACATTGACGACCCCGTCGGGCACACCCGCCTCCTGCATCAGTCGCGCGATCATCAGCGGCGTCAGCGATGCGTCTGCGGCCGGCTTCAGGACGACGGTGCAGCCCGTCGCGAGCGCCGGGGCAATTTTCCACACTGTCGCAGCCGTCGGCGCGTTCCATGGGATGATAGCGGCAACCACACCCACGGGCTCCTTGCGCGTGAAGCTGACGATCTCACCGGGGATCGAATTGTCGATGGTTTCGCCGTGGAGGGCCGTTGCCATTCCGGCATAAAAACGAAGCATTCCCAATACACGGCGTTTGTTTGCCAATGTCCGCATAATGGGCATGCCCATATCGAGCGTATCCGACACGCAGAGCTTGTCCCAGTCCCGCTCGACCAGCTCGGCGATTTTCAAAAGAACCGCCTGACGCTCATAGGGCGAAAACTTCGACCACGGCCCTTCGAATGCCCTGCGCGCGGCCAGCACCGCGCTGTCCACATCGACAACTCCGGCATCGGGGATCGTCGCCAGGCGCTCGCCGGTTGCGGGATTGACGGCATCGCTGACCTCGCCGGACTGGGCACCAACCCACTGTCCGCCGATGAACATCGGCCGAAAGCCGCCGTTGTACAGCTCGCTGCCGAGCTGTTTGGGGTCAAAGTCGATTGCCATCCGTTCCTCCCGGTCTGTAATGAGGCTTCGTAACATCGCGCTCGCAATCGAATGGCGCAACCCGTTAAAACTAAACGGGTGTTCAGATTATCGAGCTGTATATTGCAGCAGCAGTTTCGCAGAATGCGCAAACAGTGGAGGAACGGATATGAGACTCGATCAGAAAGTGGCCATCGTTACCGGCGGCGGGTCCGGCTTTGGCGAAGGCATCGTCCGCAAGTTCGCGGCCGAGGGCTGCCGCGTCGTCCTGCTCGACCGCGACAGCCAAGCCGCTGAACGGCTGGCCGCCGAAATCGGCCCAGCCATCGCCCCTTTGCAAGGGGATGTCTCCTCCCTTGCCAGTTTCATCGAAGCGGTGGCGCTTGCCCGCTCTACCTTCGGAGGACTGGACATACTCGTGAACAATGCGGGCGTCGGTCAGCCGCCCATGGCTCTCGAGGAGATGGACGACGCGCTGTTCGACCATATTGCGAACGTCAACATTCGATCGATCTACAATGGTGCGAAAGCTGTCGTTCCGGTGTTCAAGGAGCAAAGCCGAGGCGTCATCCTGAACGTCGCATCGACCGGCGGCGTTTCTCCGCGCCCGAACCTGACATGGTACAATGCCTCCAAGGGCTGGGTAATCGCCGCGACGAGGGCCATGGCGGTCGAGCTTGCCCCGAAGGGGATCCGCGTGAATGCCATCAATCCGGTGGCCGGCGAAACCCCGCTTCTCAAGACCTTTGTAGGATCGGATTCGCCGGAGAGCATGGCGAAGATCGTCTCGACGATCCCATTGGGCCGTCTCTCCACCCCTGCGGACATGGGCAACGCCGTTGCATTCCTGTGTTCCGACGAAGCGAGCATGATTACCGGCGTGGACTTGCTCGTCGATGGCGGCAAATGCATCTGACGGTCCAAACAATGCCGGGGCGTTAGCAGGTCGCGACCATCTCCGACGGTGGAACGGCAAGGCTTCGGCGCCCGGGGCCCTCCCATTCCCGTCGCCGGGCCAGTGAGCGGAGTCTGCCGAAAAGCGCCAACGCACGTTGCAGACTGTCGGGCCGAACGACGAGCGCCGCCGGCTGCAAGACGAACGTTCCACGCTCGCTATTCACGAAATTTGTCAGCTCGGTTCCAACTTGTGATGGCTTTCAGCCGCCCCGAAAGCGGAACATTCCAGTGCCGGCGCCATTCCCCTTTCAGCTCTTACAGCGACGCACGTCACATGTGACGCGCAGAATTCGCTGCAGCAGTCTAACGCTGCTGCGCAGTTTATCCTTAAATCGATCCCGATTTGAGGAATTAAGCAGTAGGAGCCGATAAGCAAAGGAGAATGCCATGAATACGAAACTTGTCGTTTCCGCGGCCGCCGCTTTCGGCCTTCTTGCAGGTTCTGCCTTCGCTCAGCAGTCGACGGTCACCGGGGCGGCGGGCGGCGCAGTCACTGGTGCGGTCGTCGGCGGCCCTGTCGGTGCCGCTGTCGGCGGCGTGGCTGGAGCGATCGTCGGTTCCGCAATCGATCCGCCGCAAAAGGTGGTCACCTACGTACAGGAGCAGCCACTGCCTCCTTCCGAGGCGGTCGTTCAGGATCGTATTGTCGTCGGCCAGGCGCTTCCCGAAACCGTTGTCGTCACACCGGTTCCCGACAATCCCGCATACGCCTATGCCGTCGTGAACCATGAGCGCGTCATCGTCCAACCGAAGACGCGCAAGGTCGTCAAGATTATCGAATGATATCGTTAGGAGGGGCCTCCCGAGGCCCCTTTTTCTTTGCGATCGACTTTGGCAATTGCCCGGCCGGTCGAGCGCGGCACATCAGGCTCATTCAGGCGGCAGGCAGCAGCGGCTGATCGGCCTGATAGCGCGCCCAGGCGATCCCGTCCTCAAGCGATGTCGCGCGGTACGAAAGATCGGTACCACCGGAAAATGCGGCCATGAAGCGGCGGATCTTGCCGTAGCTATTGTCCAGCACCGCATGCGGCCGCCCAAGCAGCAACGAGCAGATGTGGACGTGCAGCCTGTCGGTGACGAGCGTGCGGCCACGGGAGATCTGGCGGATGCCGCGACGGAATCGATTGTGAGCCGCCGCGTCGAGCTTGCGCAGCCTGATTTCGGCGGGCTTCAGAGCCAGAAGCGCCGTCGCCGCGCCCAACGCCTTGGAGGAACGCACGCTTCTGGCGGATTCGGTGGTCCAATCCTCCTTTGGAATATCGGGATAAGCGGAGAGATCGGCATTTCCAACCTTCTCCAGATCGGATCTGAGCATGGCCAGAACCGGGATTTCCGGCGCCTCCGGCGCGATCGGACCGATGCAGAAAGCCATATCGGGGCAGAGGCGCACTTCGCAATCGAAACGCTTTAAGGCAAATTCTTTCGATTCCTCATCGCGCACCAGCAGCACGAAGTTCTTGTGGCGCCCGATGATGCGAGCGCTTTCGTCCCGGCGCGCCTGAGACTTGTAGTGAATGGACTGCGGGAACTGAATGACCTGCCGGTCGGGAAATCGTTCCAGCACCTGTTCGCGGAACTCCTGATGACCTTCCCACACGTCGCCGAAGTTGCCGCCGCCATGAATGAAGATCGGACCGGTGGGCATGGTCCGCTCCAGCTGTTCGGGCGAGAAATCGTGGATTCGCGACACATAGCTCGGCCGCTTGCCATATCTGTTCTTCAGATAGGCCATTTCGCCCAGCCAGATGGCCGAGTCACCGCAATTGCGGATATCGGGAAAGTCGAGGATCGCCAAAGGCTCGTCTTCGCTGACATAGTCTCTCAGGCAATCGTGGATCTTGCTTTCCAGTTCGGCGATCAGGCTTCGATTTGATTGCGATGTCATTTTCCCATTCCCCCATTCAGATGACAAGGCAGTCCAGCCGGCATCGGCCAGACCTTCGTTAGGCGAGGCGCAGTCTCGGCAGCACCTTGCCGAGAATGGTTTGAACCTCGCTTTCGGGTCCGGCCGGGCGTTTCATCAATGTCCACAGCAGGAAGGTCGAGCCGCAGTAGAGCAGGCCGCCAAGTGCGATCAGTATTGCGAGATGCGTCACGAGCAGGATCTTGTCGTCCGTCGGCGCCAGATGGCTCGAGGCGAGCGAGACGCCGGCAGCCATGACCGCGACGCTTGCGAGAGCCCGAAGGTTGACCGACAATTGCTTCCGCACGGTAATGCCAGTGAAGCGCCGCACGAGCATCATGTTGACGAATGTGCTGAACAGGCCGGTGAACACGCGGCCAAGGATGACCCCGGAAAGACCATAAAGGAGCAGACCGGCAACCATGATCGGCACCCGCAGGCAAAACATCTGGGCATCGCGGACGAAAAGCACGCGCGTCTCGCCCTTCGCCATGCCGAGCGGCTGCACCAGCGAACCCAATGTCTGCAGTGCAAAGACCGAGGCAAGCGACTGGATAATGAAGACGACCGGCACCCATTTGTCGCCGAGCGCGAGCCTGACCAGCGGGTCGGCGGTCACCGCGACGCCGATGCCGGCCGGAAGTGCGACCGCGGCAACCAGCGCCTGCACGCGCTGATAGGCGGCGGCAAGCCTGTCGGGATCGGTGCGAATGCCCGAGAAGGCCGGATAGATCGTCTGCGTGAGGGGCGCGGTCGCCTCCCGCGTCGGCATCATGGCGAGATTGCTGCCGACCGAATAATAGCCAAGCTGGATTCCCCCGAGCATCTTACCAACAAGCAGATAATCGAAGCGCCAATTGAGGGTGCTGACGATCTGGCCGGCGGTCAGCCAGGCGGAGAAGGAGAAGAACTCCCGCATATGGCGAAAGGTGATCCTCGGCCGGAAGGGCAGCACGAGATAGGAGACGATCACATTCGTTGCCTGGCTTATCAACGTGCCGGCGACGAGCGCCCAATAGCTTTGATAGATGACGGCTATGGCGACCGAGGCGACGAAGCCGGCGAACTTCTGCGAAACGGCAAGCACGAATTCCTGCCAGAAGATCAGATCGCGCTGGAGCATAATGCGGCGCGGATTGGTGAGGCCGCCCATCAGCATGCTGACACCAAGCGCCAGCATCACGCCGGTCAATCGCGGCTCGTTGAACAGGACGGCGGTCGGATAGGCAAAAATCGCAAACAGGAGACAGATCGCCAGTCCGCGAGCAGCATTGAGGGTCCAGGCGGCGCTGAAATGGGATTCGCCCGGTGATGCATGACGGATAAGCGCTTCGGAAAGAGACAGCTCGGTCACGGTCGTGACGATCAGCAGTATCGTCATGCCCAGAGCCACCACGCCGAAATCGGAGGGCGCCAGATACCGTGCCAGGACGAAGGTGCTGAGGGTCGCAAGCCCGTTCACGATGGTTCGGGACAGGCTTAGCCACATGCTTCCCTTAACGAGCCGTCCGGTGATGCTGGTCATGCGATTCTGAAGTCCCGCTACGCTGCGACGCGACCCCTTTATCCGCACGAAAATTCCCCGCCGCACCAATGCCTTACGGACTGGAGCAGCTGCGCGGAATCGTGCAGAACTATATGGTCGCTATGGATGGGGCATGCCCCGGCGTCTCAGCGGGACTTAGTTCGGAGAATCCGTATGTCAACGCTCAAAATTCATTTTCACGTCAGCTTCGCTTCATTTCAGACTCATTTACGGATCATTTCTGCATCATATTGCCCGCGGCGTGCAGCCGCCGTCCGGTCCGAGCAGGAAAGCCCAGCCGAGCAACCAGCACGTTCATAGGTGCGCTTTTCCGAAAAAGGTCCACCGGTTTCGCCCATTGCCGTACCGATTTCGGCAGAGGTGACCTCGACAGTCCCCGCCAGATCATTAGTCAATGAGACGCTCTCTCGTTTTACGTTTTCGAGGGAGATATCCCGAAATTTGCCCCGCCGAGCAATCGGTGGGGTCCTTTGCCCGGTAGCCCGGTTTCCACAGGACTCAAAGTCATGGAAATGACGGAGTATATTACCCGACGGGAGCCGGTCGCAAAGAAACGGGAAAGGCCGTTCAGACTATGACGGCGACGACGAGAGACAACCAGATCAAGGCTATTCCCAGCGCCAGCGCCCTTCTGGCCTCGACCACTTTCTCCGCTTCCTCGTCCGCCACCGGCGTCGTGACGATCAGAGGCACGCAACCGAGCGCCGCAAACCCGAGAAGGGCCAAACCTACCACCAGATAATCCGAAACATGCCAGCGGCCCTGTTCATACACGCCCCAGTAACCCAGAAAGGCCATCCCCACCGCAAACATGGTCGCCGAGGCCGAGCAGAGCCCGGTAACGGATCCCGCAGGTGCACGCAGCTTACCTTCTTCCCGCATCGACTGGTCCATGACTCGCTGTCCGCGACACAAACGGTTTTTCGTATATATGTCAGGAATTGAGTACGGCGTGAAGCGACGACCGGCTTTGGCTGGATGGGATTGTCGGTAATGAGGGAGCTTGGTTTGTTGCGGGGAAGCTAGCTGAATGCAGCACTGGTGTTTTGCTGAGTTTGAAAGTAACCGCCCGATTGGCACCGCCTGCCGTGAACTGATGGGGTGGATGCCCCCTCCAGCCGGCATCGGCGTATGATGCCTGCTCAGCGCCATGGTGGCGTTTGCGGAGGAGAGGCAGATGACAGCAGTCCACATTCTGGCGATCGACCTTGCGAAGCGGAGCTTTCAGGTCTGCGCAACGGATCGCGGCGGTGCGGTTCTATTTAATCGGGTTCTTTCTCGGGCTCGATTGCAGCAGTTCTTGAACGAGCAGTCACCGTGCATCGTCGCGATGGAGGCCTGCGCGACCAGCCACTTCTGGGGCCGGTTCGCGCAAAATTATGGTCACGACGTGCGGCTGATTCCGCCGATTTATGTGAAGCCATTCGTTAAACGTCAGAAGAATGATGCAGCCGATGCAGCAGCAATCGCTGAGGCGGCGCTGCGCCCGAACATGCACTATGTCGAGGTCAAGAGTGCAGAGCACCAGGCTCGGGCCGTGGCATTCCGCACCCACCAGTGCTTTGTGCGCCAGCGGACGCAGCTCATCAACGCGTTGCGCGGGCATCTCGGCGAATTTGGGATCGTCGTGGCGCAAGGACCAGCCAATCTCACTGCGGTCGCAGGTATTCTTGCTGACGAGACGAATGATCTGCCTGAAAGTGTCAGAGAGATTGGTCGGCTTTACCTGGATCAAATTGGGCTGCTGACTGATAAGATCGACGGACTGATGCTGAAGCTTCGAGAGGCCACCAAAGAGAATGCGGATATGCGCCGGCTTTGCACCATACCGGGCGTCGGGCCCGTGACGGCGGGAGCAATCCTCGCCTTTGCTCCCGATCTCCGTGCCTTTAAAGGCGGTCGGAACTTTGCCGCCTGGCTCGGCCTCGTGCCCCGGCAGCATTCCACTGGCGGAAAGACACGGCTAGGCGGCGTCAGCAAAATGGGACAAACCGATATCCGCAAGCTGCTCATCGTCGGAGCCATGAGCCTGATCCGCTGGATCGTGCGTAAGGGCGTGTTACCGGACAACTGGCTGGGAGGCATTCTGGGTCGCAAGCCTCGAATGGTCGCGGCTGTCGCGCTTGCCAACAAGATGGCGCGCATCATTTGGGCGATGATGACGAGGGGGCAGAATTACAGAATGGCGTAATCCGCTGCCTTTCTCGAAAGGCAATGCGGTGACGCCTGGGGCGATAAGCCCCGGTGGGAAGATCGACCGACGGAACGATGCGGAAAGGACTTCAATGTTCAGAATGGGGTAAACCAGTCCCGGCGCTCGAGCACAAAGCTCTCTGAACCGATGTGGTCCCTGTTCTTCGAACTGCATCCCGGCCCGTGGCTAACCAGGCCACACCAAGAGGCCTGACACACGACCGATAGAATTCCTTGTTCGCGGAAGACCGTCAAAAAATCTTTTTGCCAAACCGGGGGTCGTTTGAGGGGGAATTCAAAACCCTACGATCTCATGACCGGCATGGCCGTGAGAAAGTTATGCAGGAGGAGAATTTGGCACATCTCGGACCAGCTTTGCCAAGTATATCAATAGCAGAGGATCAAGCTCGATCCCGGAATATGATATCGATAATACGAGCTTGAAATCTTCGAGATTTATATTTGCGTGCGCTTCGCAGATGTATTCACACAGCGTTTCAAAAGCGATTTTGTTTTCGCCATGGTCGATATATTCCATAGCGAAATCGATTCGCCACTGCTCAACTTTTCCATTAATAGACTGAGCGAGTAATCTTATTTTCTTTTCGATATCGGCTGTTTTCATTTTACTTGCTTGAGCCCTGTTGGAGGACCTCCTGCGTCTGGAAACGCCGTGATCACTTTACCCGTCGCCGGTTGATAAACAACACGTATTTGCACGCCATTCCTAGTTTCCCATGCTACCCATTTTGCGGGCGTTCCTGCATTTGTATACTGCCCGCCAGTGCCGGTTTGCGCGTACCACTGCGTACTCGGGGAGGTCGCGATATCACCGATGTCGTGAATAACCTCGCCAGGTGTCAATGTTGATGGAAATAGTGTCTTTCCAATGTTACCCGGAGGGTAGTGACCGCCACTTGTCGGCCCGTCACCGTATAAAATGTGTTGCCGTGTGTCTGGCGAGAGGATGTCAACATATTCATTTGCGTCTGGGTTGAGCTCAATCACACCGCCTGACGAGCCGGGGTTGATATTGCCGAAGAGATTGATTCCGCTATTTCCACCAACGGCCATTGCATTTCCGCCGCTGTCGAGCGTCACATATTTGCCGGTTGTTTCGCCGCTAGGGCCGAGCTCCTCATAGACGGGCTCGCTCCCGTTTTCTGCGGTGCCGACGCTGCGGAAAAGGTTGCCCGAGCCGCTGATCGCGATACCGTCGCTCTGGTTTAGCCAAGAGAGACTTTGGGGCAATGTTACCTGGCTAGGAGACGTGATTGGTGTACGCAGGACTGGGCCGTTCTCAGCTTCAATTTCCTTTTCGAACTCTTCCCAGGATTCGGGAATTTCCCCTTCCCCTTCGACCGCCTGTCCCGTCTCATGGACAGTGACTTTGTCCTCTGAGCTGGCCACCGTGACGATACCAATGAGCGTGCGTGCAAGATCGGCCGAAACCGCGCCGTAGGCAGGGTCGACACCAGAGCAAGCGCTGCCACCACCCTGCTGGGCGCAGCTGATGAGCGCCGCCCGAAGCTGCGGGTCTTTCAGGTTTAACAGGATGTTTCGCGCCGTCTGGCCATCACCGGACGAGAGTTTTTGGTCGGCGACCATCTTGTCGAGCGCGTCACCAATCGCCTGCAGCACCGTCTTGCCAGCGTCGAAGGCCGCCTGCAGGCTCTGCACGGAAACATAAGGCTCAAGGTCGATATGCTTGTCCTTGGTGATGACGTTCTGCAGGGCCGGATTGGTGTTGATCTGATCGACCGGTCTTGTCTGCCCACTCTGTTCCAGCGAAGCCTGCTGATCGGCATTGCGGACGGTAATGTTGCCAGCACCGCCACTTCCGCTGATCGTTGCTTTGACCGATTGCTCGACATCGTCGAGCTGGTATTTGCTACTAGCACTCGAATTACTGGTCGTCTTTCCGTTGGCATCCGCGCCGGAATAGAGGTCGATGTTGGCATTGACCTGATAGCCCTGGTATTTCTGCGTGCCGACGAAGTCGGACCAGGTCAGCGTGCCGGTGTCGAGATTAACCTGGCCATCGGCCGAGATCAGCCCGGATGCGGCAAGATTGGTATTTCCGCCGACGGTGATGTTCTGGTCACCGGTGGAATA
This sequence comes from Rhizobium sp. UFLA01-1127, assembly GCF_059803845.1. Taxonomy (NCBI): domain Bacteria; kingdom Pseudomonadati; phylum Pseudomonadota; class Alphaproteobacteria; order Hyphomicrobiales; family Rhizobiaceae; genus Rhizobium; species Rhizobium sp. UFLA01-1127. Next base: position 16,374 of record NZ_JAUQTZ010000128.1, read on the forward strand.
AAGGCCGGCGGGCGTGTCGATCCAATTGGTCGAGCCCTTGCCAGAGCCGAAGCCCGGCTGCACGCCGCCGAGCGTCAGACCGCCAAGTGCCGTACCGACATTGCCCGCTGTCAGCAGATTCTGTCCAGGAGCACTGCCGATCGTCGGCCCAGTGAAGGAAAAGCCGAGCGAAGTTGAGCTGTTCGACTGGCTGCCGGTGTTCGGCGTCGAGACGATATTGAGATTGCCACCGACATCTCCATTGATCGTATCGGCGGAGAACATCGTATTGTTGAGCGTCGTGTCGCTCTTTGAGACGAAGGTGATGTTGTTCGTAGCACTGACGGTGGAGATCACCTGCGTCGTCGACGAACTCGATGATTTCGACTGGCCGGCCGAGACACTCGCCGTCGGCGTGATCCCTGTCGCGCCGCCCATGCCGACGCCAACCGACACGCCGATGCTGGCGCCAGCCGACTCGCTGCGCGACGAAGCATTGGATGTTGCCTGGGCGCCAGCCATGTCGATGTTGTTGGCCGAGATCAACACGCTACCGTTCATCGGATCGTCGGCGTGATTCGGGTTGGCGGTCGCGGAAATCTGCAGGCCTCGGCTGGTGAAGTCTCCATTCGTGGAGATATCGACCGAACTGCCGGAGATGGTGGGCAGGACCGGAGTCGAGGTTGAGACCGAGGTCTCGTTCTTCGAGTAGGTAAAGCCGGCAGTCAGGGAGACAGAGGCAAGATTGCCGGCGCCTACGCTATCCTTGAGATTGGAGAGCGCGTCGTAAGCCTGCATGCCGGCGAAGGCGACGTTGGCGGCCGAATAGCCATCCGTGACCTTGCCGAGCTTCGAGGCAAGGTTCTCGATGCTCTGGCCGGCGCCGACGAAGCTTGAGGAAACCCCGACACTGACGCCAGCAAAGAAGCTCGTCGCGACCTCATCGAAGTTGGTGATGTCATTACCCGAGAGGATGTTGACACCGTTTTTCCCGACGACGGTGACGCCACCACCAGCGGCAATCTGTCCCGCCTGATCGTTGAACGTGTCACCGGCCTTAAGCGTGATGTCTCCGCCCGCCTTGATGGTGGATACCGCATTGGTGTCGGCACTCTGGTTCACCTGATCGGTAAAGCGCCCGACGCCGATGCCGATCGAGGCACCGCCGCCGTTGGTCGAGAGCTGAATGTCGAAGCCGGAGCGCTTGTCGCTCTTCGAGGATTGGTCGCTCTCATGCCCCGGCAGGATGTTGATGTCGCCAGCCGCATTGCCGTTCACGTCGCCATTGGCAGCCGTGATCGACG
>NZ_JAUQTZ010000129.1:0-17623 GCF_059803845.1 Rhizobium sp. UFLA01-1127
GGCAATCATCATCGCCTGCAGGAGACATTCGGTGTATGCAGCAGAGGATCTATCTGATTTCTCCGCAGCCAGATCCTGCCAGATCAGATTTCCAAGCGCGGCAATCTGCAACCCGCGCTCCGACGCCAGATCGACGGGGTTTGAAAATTCTAGATCGTCTAAGACCGGCGCATCCAGCAGATCGCTAAGCTGCCTGATCATCACCGATTTTTTGAACGCTACACCCACATGGCCGCGCTCTTCGAACAGAGTGAGCCGTTTAAACGACGACATGTCAGCCAGCACCGCCCTGCCCGGCACCGATTCCAGTTGCCGTCCTCGCGCATCGATTAGCATCCTGCCAGACGTCGGCAGATAGAGACAGTAGGCATCGGGGCCGCCGGGAACCGCGACGCTCATGCCGGAATGACATTTTCCGCTCCAGACGCTGAAGGAGCCGATTGTGTAATGGCGGTCCTCCACTGAGATCGTCCCATGACCGTTGAGAGGTTCGACAATGGCGGGAAACAAGGTCCTTGCATAGTGCGCTGTCATTTCTTCAGCGTCAGCCTTGTCAATTTTGAACACCGACTGCGTCACGTAGGTCAAATAGTTTCCCCGTATTCGGCGCCAACCGATCGGCTGACAAAACACGCACTATGCGCACCCAGAAGATCGCCGCCTACATTTCTTCGCAAACAACTTTAGAATAGACATAAAGTCAATGCGACAATCGCAAAATATTACTGCATGATTGTTGTGTATTATATCATAGTTCGTAATAGAGATATTTAGTTTATAGTTATATGATTTCATAGTACGATCCGCGGCTGCCGATTATATATTTTACGCTTAAACAAACCATTTTAGTAATACGTTCTGCTCCTTTGGGACTGCGATATCCTGACCGCCACCATCGAGCCTCTTGACGGAATGTTATCGATAACATAGCCTGTTCCTATCGAAGCTTTGGGAGGAGCGGGATGGACGACGGAAAGCTGCTCGAATTTTCCGACATCACCAAGGAATTTGGCGGAACGCGCGCGCTGTCGCATGTGTCACTCGACCTGCAGCGGGGCGAAATCCTGGCGCTGCTCGGAGAAAACGGCGCCGGCAAATCGACGCTCATCAAGACATTGGCGGGCATCTACAAGCCGGATGGCGGCCAGATCCTGTTTCGCGGCAAGCCCTACCATCACCGCCCGCCGCAACCGAACCAGCGCCAGCCCGTCGCCTTCATCCACCAGGATCTCGGGCTGATCGAATGGATGACGGTGGGGGAGAATGTCGGGCTTGCGCAGGGCTATTCCCTGCGGGGTCGACTGATCGACTGGCGGGCAACCGAGCGGCGCACGGCAGAGGCGTTGAAGCTTGTCGGCTGCGATTTCGATCCCTCGACCCGCGTGCAGGAGCTGACCCGCACGGAAAAGTCGCTGGTCGCCATCGCCCGTGCGCTTGCCGTCGAGGCGGATGTGCTGGTGCTCGACGAGCCGACGGCGAGCCTGCCTGCCGATGAAGTCGAAAAACTCTTTGCCGCCATTCGGCCGCTGAAAGACCGTGGCGTCGCCATGATCTACGTCTCGCATCGCCTCGACGAGATCTTCCGGATTGCCGATCGCGTTGCCGTTCTGCGCGACGGGCATCTGGTCGGCCAGAAGCCCGTCTGCGAAACGACGCCGGATGAACTCATCCGCATGATCGTCGGGCGCAAGGCAGACCAGCTTTTCGTCAAAGCGGAAAGAAGCGCAGGGCCTGCCATCGTTTCGGTGAAAGAACTTTCCTGCCGCGGCGCCGGACCGGTCTCCTTCGATATCCGCCAGGGCGAGTTGCTTGGTCTCGTCGGCTTGCGAGGCGCCGGTCAGGAACTCATTGGGCGCGCACTGTTCGGCTGCGAACCGTCGCGAGGAAGCGTCCGCTTGAACGGAGCGGAGCCCGACCTTTCCAGCACGGTCGCGGCGATGGCCTCCGGTATCGGTCTGATCGCCAGGGACCGGACGGAAGAGTCGGTCGCCATGTCGCTCAGCCTGCGTGAAAATACGTTCCTGAACCCCGGAGCTTCCGGACGAGGCCTGTTTTCATTCCTGTCGCCGCGCCGGGAAGCGGAAGCTGCCTATTCGCTCGGAAGCCGCGTCGGTCTTAGGCCCAACGACCAGAGCCTTGCCATCGAGGCGCTGTCGGGCGGCAATCAGCAGAAGGTCGTCGTCGGACGATGGCTGGCGACTGGCCGCAAATTGCTGATCGCCGAAGACCCAACCGCCGGCGTCGACGTCGGTGCCAAGGCCGACATCTATCGCCTGATCGCCGAGGCCGTCGAGGCTGGCCTTGCCGTCCTTGTCGTCTCCACGGATTTCGAGGAAATCGCCCATATCTGCCACCGAGCCCTGGTGTTTTCGCGCGGAAGGATCGTGCGCGAACTTGCCGGCGCTGATCTGACAACACCGGCGGTCATCGCCGCCGCATCTGCATCAGAAGCGGCCTGAACCGGAGGAAAACATCATGCAATCGATCGAATCGAACGCGCTCGAGCCGACCCGCGCCGAGCTTTCGGCAATGAGCTTCGGCCAGAAGATCCAGCGCCTGCTGCCGGTCTATGGCCTCGTCATTCTGACTGTGCTTCTGATCCTGCTTTTCTCGGTGCTGCTGCCGCAGACATTTCCGACGATGCTCAACCTGCGTTCGATCATTTCCGACAAGACGATCATCGCCATCCTGTCGCTGGCGGCGATGATCCCCATGGCGGCCGGCCGCATCGATCTGACGATCGGCTATGGCATCGTGCTCTGGCATGTGCTCGCAATCAGCCTTCAGACGATGTTCGGGCTGCCCTGGCCAATTGCCGTCCTGATCGTCATTGCCCTTGGCGCACTGACCGGCTTCCTGAACGGTCTCCTGGTAGAGATCGCCAAGATCGACAGCTTCATCGCCACGCTCGGCACCGGCACGGTCCTTTATGCGATCGCGCTCTGGCACACCGGCGGACGGCAGGTGGTCGGCATGCTGCCGCAAGGGTTTTATGCGCTGAACGGCACCATGGTCTTCGGCCTGCCGATCACCGGCATCTATGTCCTGGCGCTGGCCTTCGTCATGTGGATCGTCCTCGAATATCTGCCGATCGGCCGTTACATCTATGCGATCGGCGCCAATCCGAAGGCTGCGGCCTTGAACGGGATTCCCGTCCGCCGTTTCGTCATCGGCGCCTTCGTCACCTCGGGCACGCTTGCCGCCATTGCCGGCGTCCTGCTCGCCTCCAAGCTTCGCATCGGCCAAGCAAGCGTCGGGCTCGAATATCTCCTGCCAGCATTGGTCGGCGCCTTCCTCGGATCGACCACGATCAAGCCGGGCCGCGTCAATGTCTGGGGCACGATGATCGGCGTCATCATTCTGGCGGTCGGCATTGCCGGCATCCAGCAGTTCGGCGGCTCCTTCTATGTCGAGCCTCTGTTCAACGGCGTCACCCTGCTCGTTGCCATCGGCATTGCCGGTTACGCGCAGCGCCGTCGCAGCCATCAAGGGCGCATGGCACCAGCCCAGGCGCCGCAGCTTTCCGCAAAGCCGGCGGAAAAGTGAAAATCATCTGAAGTTCGAATGTCCAAAGGGAGGAGAAGACATGAACCGTAGACAATTCCTGCAGGCAACGACCGCGGTACTGGTGCTCAGCGCCGGCCAGGCCTATGCCGATCCGATGGCCGATGCGAAAGCCGTCGTCGGCAAATATGCAACCCCTGTCACCAAATGGGACGGACCGACCACGGGGCCGAAGGCGCAGGCCGGCAAGACCATCGTCGTGCTTGCGGGCGACCTCAAGAATGGCGGCATTCTCGGTGTCAGCAACGGCGTCGAAGAAGCGGCAAAGGCGATCGGCTGGCAGGTGAAGGTTCTCGATGGCGCCGGTTCCATCGGCGGACGCACGGCCGCTTTCGGTCAGGCGATAGCCTTGCAGCCTGCCGGCATCATCATCGACGGCTTCGATGCCGTCGAACAGGCTCCGGCGCTGGAGCAGGCAAAGGCCGCCAAGATCCCGCTGGTCGCCTGGCATGCCGGCCCGGTGATCGGTCCGGACGAGAAGAATGGCCTTTTCGCCAATGTCAGCACCGACGCCATGGAGGTCTCGAAGGCGGCTGCCGACTGGGCCTTCGTCGATGCCAAGGGCAAGCCCGGTGTCATCATCTTCACCGACTCCACCTATGCGATCGCGATTGCCAAGGCGGACAAGATGAAGCAGGAGATCGAACGGCTGGGCGGCAAGGTGCTCGAATATGTCGATACCCCGATCGCCGAGACGTCGCAGCGCATGCCGCAGCTGACGACATCGCTGCTGCAGAAATACGGAGACAGCTGGACGCACTCGCTGGCGATCAACGACCTTTATTTCGACTTCATGGGACCTTCGCTTGCCTCGGCGGGCAAGAGCGGCACCGACGCGCCGATCAACGTCGCAGCCGGCGACGGCTCGCAGTCTGCCTATGAGCGCATCCGCGCCGGCCAGTTCCAGAAGGTCACGGTGGCCGAGCCCCTTAATCTCCAGGGGTGGCAGCTGGTCGACGAACTCAATCGCGCTTTCGCCGGTCAAAAATGGTCCGGCTATCTCTCGCCGCTGCATGTGGTGACGGCGGACAACATCCAGTCCGATGGCGGCCCGAAGAACACCTTCGATCCGGACAATGGCTACAAGGACCAATATAAGAAGATCTGGGGCAAGTAATCACCTGGCTTGAATGAAGCGAGCCCTTCGGCGGGCTCGCAATTTTACTCGCTGGCATCGCTTGCAGAACTTGGTAAAGCAACACCGGTTTTGCAGCGATGTTCTCATCGAGTTCGCGACGCCGATATCGATCCGTCACAAGGACCTATCGAGCGTCTCATCCGCTGAGGCGGCAGCCAATCGGACGATGCTGAACCCTTCCGCTTCCGTGGGGGCTACGAAATATTTCGTGATTTCATCGAATTGGGCGTCGGAGGCCGCAAAGTCGTGCGTCCCGGCGGCATTGCGTGCCCGTAAGCGCGCCTTACAAAGCTCATCCGGCACATCCAGGAAATATAGCCGGTGATCGGCGCCGGCCGCCTCGAAAAGCGTTCGCATCCATGACCGGAGAGCAGGAGTATTTGCCGGGAAATCCAGAACAACCGATACGCCGATACCCAACAGATCCTGGACGACAGGACCAATGACGTCACGCAGCCGCCGCGAATAGCGGATATAGTCAGCCACGTCGTTCAATTCGTCACCGAAGAGGCGGCTCATCCACCAATCTTCGCCCAGGACGATGGTTAAGGGCATCTGGCCAAGCTTCGCCGTCAGCGTCGATTTTCCAGCGGCAATTTTGCCGCAAAGCATATGGAGCGTCGCGCGCGACGCATTGGTTTCATGATCGGACATGTCCGTCTCCGGTTGAGACCCCGCAAACGGAAGAAAAAACCCGCCTCGGGGCGGGTTGCATCATTTGAACAAGGAACGTGCAAAAGCCCACCATTCATTGAATGGTGCGAATAATCGGCAAGTTGCAGCTTTGAAGCTTGTCCATCCAGCCCGTATATCAGCTGTTTTCCTGGGATCCAATCAGGAAAGGAGCAAAGACCGGGGTGATTTACAGCATCGCAGACACTGCCCTAAAGCGCCCGGCTGCTGTCGCGTACAATCAGCTGCGGTGAAATCCTGACATTGCCCGCCTGCTGGGCGCCATCAAGAATATCGAGGATCAATTCAGCCGTCCGCTCACCGATTTCGCGGGCAAACGCATTGATCGTCGTCAGCGTCGGCACGCAGACCTCGCCGATTTCATAGTTGCCGAAACCGCCGATGGAAAAACGCTCGGGTACGGGGATTCCGAGCCGGCGGCATTCGGTCAGCGCACCATAGGCGGCCAGATCCGAGACGCAGACGACCGCTTCCGTATCCGGATAAAGCTTAATCAGCTTCGCCATGGCATTGGCGCCTTCGCGCATCGAAATCGGTGGCGATCCGGCTGCGATCAGCCTGGAGGCATCGAGCCCATGCGCCTGCATGGCCGCGATGAAACCGAGCTTGCGCTCGCTGCCGCGCGAATCGCGCTGCACATCCCCGCCGATGAAGGCGATGCGCCGGCAACCGAGCGCGACGAAATGATCGACCATATCGCGCATGACGGCCCTGTTGGAGAAGCCGACATAGTGGCCGATCGGATCATTCGGTATGTCCCAGGTCTCGATCACCGGGATGGCTACCGTTTGCAGAAGTTTGCGAGCCCGCTCGGTATGGGTGCCGCCGGTCACGACAATCGCCTCCGGCTTGCGGCGGAGCAGCTGTTCGATGAGGCGCTCCTCCTCTTCGACATTGTAGTTCGTGTAGCCGAGCAGGATCTGCATGTCCCGCTTGGACAGAGTATCGGAAAGACCGCCAACCGTATCGGCGAAATTAGCGTTGTTGATCGAGGGAATGGTGACGGCGACAAAGCCGGACTTTTGCGAACGCAGGTTGGAAGCCGTGCTGTCGAAGACATAGCCCAGTTCCTCCGCTGTGCGCAGGATCGCCTCGCGGGTCTCCGGACTGACCAGACTGTCGGCCTTGAAGGCACGCGATACGGTCATGGGAGAGACTCCCATGACGCGGGCTATGTCCGCCATCGTTGGCGCTTTGCGTTCGTTACTCATTCATGGCCTATGTTATCGTTACCATCAGAGTAATATGCCTCTTCCCAGAATGGCAAGAGGCGCCTTCAGCTATCCCGCAAGACGAGCAAAACGCCATGGGCGCGGCTGCGTCGGAAACCTCTTGCGGCAGCCAGACTAGAGCTGGAACTCATGCGCTAGCGTCACATGATGATGGATGCGTCCTTCGAAAAAGCGCGACAGCACGGCTTCCGTCGCCGCACGAGCTTCGGTGCGCACCGGGCTTGCAAGAGCCTTTTCGACGGCAGCCATATCCGGATAATTGACGGCCAAGATCATCGGAAACTCGGGAGCGCCTTCATCGCGCGTCTCGGCAAAGGTAACCCTAACGTCGAGGGCGTCTGGAAATTGTTTCCACTTCGGCAGAATGGTTTCCATAACGGCGGTTCGAAAAGCCTCCGTCTCCCCTTCCCTAACTTTGCCTTCAAACAATGCATATCTTGTAATCATCCGGCGATCTCCTTGTTCGGCCCTTTGAAGAATTCCATCAATGCCGCCTGGTCTTCACCACCAAGCCCGGATGCCGTCAGCATACGGTGTATCTCTGCACAGACGGCGGTCAGCGGCATGGCGGTGTTGGTCCTGCGGGCAAGATCCTGAGCGCCGTTCAGATCCTTGACCATGTTGTCGATCCTGCCGGTGCGGCGATAATCCTTGGCGACATAGCGCGGCATATATTCTTGCAAAATGGCGCTGTCGGCCCTGCCGCCCTTCAGCGCCTGCGGGATCTTGGCGGCATCGACGCCGGCATCGAGCGCCAGCTGTGTGGCTTCTGCGACCGCGAGGAAATTCAATGCGCAAAGAACCTGATTGACGAGCTTCGTGGTCTGGCCCGCACCGACAGGACCCATACGGGTGTAGTTCGATGCCACATGACGCAGCACCTGATGCGCGTCCGCGACATCCTGTTCGCTACCGCCGGCCATCAGCGTCAACTGTCCAATCAAGGCCTTCGGCGCTCCACCGGAAAGGGGGCTGTCCACCCAGCGCAATCCCCTTTCCGCCGCTTCTGCGGCAAGCGCCTTGGTCGCGTCGGGATCGATCGATGACATATCGATGATCAGCGTGCCCGGCCCTGCGCCCGCTGCAACGCCTTCGAGCCCGAATACCGCGGCATGGACGATCTTCGGGGAATTGAGGCTCAGAATGACGAAATCGGAAACGGCTGCCGCCGCGGCCGCACTGATGGCAGCCGTAGCGCCTTTTGCGGTCAGAGCCGCAACCTTGTCCTTGTCGAGATCGAAAACAGTCAGCTGATTGCCGGTCTCCGCCAGGCGGGCGCCGATCGCACCGCCCATTGCGCCGACGCCGATCAGCGCCACTTTGTTGCTCATGATTGCCTCTCCTCCAATGCTGTCATGATAGCCGCAACGACCGCATCGAGCGGCTGGCTAATATCGACTGTGATCGCCTGTTCGTCGGCGCCAGGCGGCTCCAGCGCGGCAAATTGGCTGTCGAGCAACGCCGGCGGCATGAAGTGATCCCGCCTCGCCTGCAGACGTTCCAAGATGGTTTCCCGCGTGCCGGCGAGGTGGACGAACGAAACCGGCGCTCCGGCGACTTCGCGAATCCGATCGCGATAGCTGCGCTTGAGCGCCGAACATCCAATCAGCGCCGTCTTATCGGCCAAAACCAGACATCGACCGATCTTGTCGAGCCAGGGCCACCGATCGGTGTCGGTCAAAGGAATGCCGGCACTCATCTTGGCGACATTGGCGGCGGGATGAAGATCATCCCCGTCAACATAAATGCCGCCAAGGCGTTGTGCGAGCGCCGAGCCAACCGACGATTTGCCGCAGCCGCTGACGCCCATGATAACGAAGCGGCACGGCTTTGCGCCGTCAGAGAGACGCTGTGATGCCGCCGTCGACATAGAGCACATGACCGTTGACAAAAGAGGAGGCATCCGAGGCAAGGAAAATGCAGGCGCCGACCAATTCCTCAACGCGGCCCCAACGCCCTGCGGGCGTGCGTTTTTCCAGCCACGCCGAGAAATCGGCATCGGCGACGAGCGCCGCGTTCAACGGCGTATCGAAATAGCCCGGCGCAATGGCGTTGCATTGCAGCCCATGTTTGGCCCAATCCGTCGCCATGCCCTTGGTCAGATTGCCGACGGCCCCCTTGGTTGCCGTGTAAGGAGCAATCGAGGGGCGCGCCAGCGCCGTCTGCACGCTTGCGATATTGATGATCTTGCCGGCGCCTCGCTTGATCATGTGCCGCGCGACGGCCTGGCCGACATTGAAGACGCTCGATATGTTCGTACGCAAAAGCCGTTCGAAAGCATCGGCCGGAAAATCCTCGAGCGGCGTGCGAAACTGCATGCCGGCATTGTTGACGAGGATGTCGATCGCGCCGGTTTCGGCCTCGAATGCATCGACGGCCTGACGCGCGGCCGCATGATCGGTGGCGTCGAATGCCAGCATGTGTACCTCGCCGCTAAAGCTTTCGGCCGCCTTTGCAAGCTTTTTGCGATCACGGCCGTTAAGCACGATCGCTGCGCCGGCAGCGGCCAACCCCTTGGCGAGCGCAAGTCCGATGCCTTGGGAAGAACCGGTCACCAGGGCGCGCCGTCCTTTCAGATCAAAAAGACCAACAGACATCGTTTCCTCCGTTTTTCATCTCGACAATGATTGCATCTCCTGTTTATGTTATCGATAACATTTGATGTCAAGGGAGGACTTGAAAGATGGATAAGCCACCGATCCTGCAGATTGGTCCCTATCCGCAATGGGATCAGGAACCGCTCGAGGCAGCGTTTCACGTTCATCGCTATTTCGAGGCCGCCGACAAGGACAAGCTGCTTGCTGAGGTCGGACCGTCGGTCAGGGCGATTGCGACGCGCGGCGAGCTCGGTGCCAACCGCGCCATGATCGAAGCCTGCCCGAAACTGGAGGTCATTTCGGTCTATGGCGTCGGCTTCGACGCCGTCGATCTGCAAGCCTGCCGCGAGCGCGGCATCCGTGTCACCAATACGCCCGACGTGCTCACAAATGACGTTGCCGACCTTGGGATTGCTATGATGCTCTGCCTGTCGCGCGGCATGATCGGCGCGGAGACATGGGTGCGTGACGGCAGCTGGGTGCAAAAGGGGCTTTATCCCCTCAAGCGCCGCGTCTGGGGGCGGCGTGCAGGCGTGCTGGGCCTCGGCCGCATCGGCTTCGAAGTCGCCAAGCGCCTGAAGGGCTTCGACATGCAGATCGCCTATTCCGACGTCGAAGCGAAAGCCTACGCCTCCGACATGACCTTTGTCGCGGATCCCGTCGAACTCGCGCGGCAATCGGATTTCCTGTTCGTCACGCTTGCCGCCTCCTCGGCAACCCGACACATCGTCGGTCAAAAGGTGATCGAGGCGCTCGGCCCGGAAGGTATGCTGATCAACATCTCCAGAGCCTCCAATATCGACGAAGAGGCACTGCTTGACGCACTGGAAACCGGCAAGCTCGGATCGGCAGCACTCGACGTCTTCGAAGGCGAGCCGAAGCTCAATCCCCGCTTCCTGGCGCTCGACAATGTGCTGCTGCAGCCCCATCACGCCTCCGGTACGGTGGAGACACGCAAGGCCATGGGGCAGCTGGTGCGCGACAATCTGGCCGCTCATTTCGCCGGCCAGGCCCTGCCGACACCCGTTCTTTGAGGAGAAAGACATGAAAGCCATTGTCGCTCACGCCGCCAAGGATGTGCGGATCGAGGATTATCCGGAAGAAGAACCAGGGGCTGGAGAAGTCAAGCTGACGCTCGCGACCGGCGGGGTCTGCGGCAGCGACCTGCATTACTACCATCATGGCGGCTTCGGCACCGTGCGACTGAAGGAGCCGATGATCCTCGGGCATGAGGTCAGCGCAACGGTGACCGCACTCGGCCCCGGCGTAGAAGGGCTCGAAATCGGTCAGCTCGTTGCCGTCTCCCCCTCCCGTCCATGCCGGAGCTGCCGCTACTGCCTGCAGGGCCTGCCCAATCAATGCCTCAACATGCGCTTTTATGGAAGCGCCATGCCCTTCCCGCATATCCAGGGCGCATTCCGCGAAACGCTCGTCGCCGATGCCATCCAATGCGTGCCGGCAGACGGGCTAACGCCGGGTGAAGCAGCCATGGCGGAACCTTTGGCCGTCACGCTCCACGCCACCCGGCGTGCGGGCGAGATGCTCGGCAAACGCGTTCTCATAACCGGCTGCGGCCCGATCGGCGTCCTCTCGATCCTCGCCGCACGCCGCGCAGGTGCTGTCGAGATCGTAGCGACCGATCTTTCGGACTTCACCTTGTCGCTTGCCAGGCAAGCGGGTGCCGACAGGGTCATCAATACGAAGAACGAGCCGGAAGCGCTTGCCGCCTATTCCGCCGACAAGGGCACTTTCGATGTGCTCTACGAATGCTCCGGCGCTGCTGCGGCGCTTGCCGGCGGTATTGCGGCACTTCGACCGCGCGGGATCATCGTCCAGCTTGGTATCGGCGGCGACATGAGCCTGCCGATGCTTTCGATCACGGCCAAGGAACTGGAATTGCGCGGCTCCTTCCGTTTTCACGAGGAGTTTGCCGTCGGTGTTGATCTGATGCGCAAGGGCCTCATCGATGTGCGGCCGCTCATTACCCATACGGTACCGCTTGCCGAGGCGATCAGTGCTTTCGAAATCGCTTCGGATCGAAGCAAGGCCATGAAGGCGCAGATCGTCTTCGCCTGAAGCGAAAACCGCGCGAAATCCACCTCATCGAAAATGAAATGGATTTCGCGCTCGCATCCGGTCTAATCGAGATCGGCACCGATCGCGTTAAGGGCGGCACGGGCAACCTGCTCGTCCTGCTCTCCGGAGCCTGATCCGACGCCGATCCCGCCGACAAGCGTGCCGCCGACACGGATCGGCAAGCCCCCGCGCAGACCCGTCATCCCGCCGCGCGTTGCAACGGCCGGGGGCACCCTTGCATGCTCCGGCAGGGAATGGCTCGGCGCACCGATGGAAGCGGCCGTCTGCGCCTTGGCAGCCGCGCTTTTCAACGACTGAAAACGCGAACCACGCATACGGAAGGAGCCGAGCGTCACACCGGACTGATCGACGATGACGATGCATTGCGGCTGCCCCATCTCAGAAGCAGCCGAGATCGCAGCGGTCAACAACGTCATCACCCCTTCGTCGCTCAGGACACTCGACGTCAGAACATGGCTCATGCACTATCCTCCCGCTTGCGGACTCGATTGAATATGTTATCGATAACACATCGATCTCTCGATGTAACCTTAGGGAGGTATTGTCACAATGTCGTTCTTCGAGATCATGGATCCGGCCTTCGGGAAATTCGTTCTTGGCAATGCTCCCGTCAAGCAGATCGCCACAGGGTTCGATTGGGTCGAAGGTCCTGTGTGGTTCGGAGATCTGAACTGCCTGCTTTTCTCCGACATTCCCAACAACCGCATCATGCGCTGGATCCCTGGCGTCGGCACGAGTGTGTTTCGCGAACCTTCGAATTTTTCGAACGGTCATACGCGCGACCGGCAGGGCCGGCTCGTGAGCTGCGAACACGGCGGCAGGCGCGTCACGCGCACGGAACATGATGGATCGATCACCGTCATCGCAGACAGCTATCAGGGCAAACGCCTGAATTCACCAAACGATGTGATTGTCGCCTCGGACGGCGCCGTCTGGTTCAGTGACCCCCACTATGGCATCGCCACCGACTATGAAGGGCATAGAAGCGAGCAGGAATTGCCATGCAACGTCTATCGTGTCGATCCTTCCGGGGCCATGCAGGCGGTGTTGACGGATTTCAATTGCCCAAATGGACTTGCCTTTAGCCCTGATGAGAAAAAACTCTATGTCGCCGATACCGGCCGCATGCATGGCAGCGATGCGCAGCACATCCGCGTTTTCAATGTCAGCGAAAACTGGCGGCTATCGGGCGGCGAGGTATTTCATGTCATTTCGCCCGGCTGTGCCGACGGCATGCGCCTCGACAGCGACGGCAATCTCTGGTCGTCCGCAGCCGACGGCGTGCACTGCATCGCGCCCGATGGCCATCTCCTGGGCAAGATCCTCGTGCCTGAAACCGTTTCCAATCTCTGTTTCGGCGGTCGCGGCAAGCACAGGCTCTTCATGACAGCAACGACAAGCGTCTATGCGATCTCTTTGAACCGGAGCGGCGCCCTCTGATGGCCGAAGCTTGAAAATGAGGCGGCAGCAAGGGCTTCGGCAAGAAGCGGGCGCGCCTCCAGTGGGAGGCCATCCGGTCGCCTGAAACCAAAACGGCGGCAATCGCCCAACATGCAGCGATTGCCGTTGTCGCAAGGGAAAGAAGATATCAGCGCAGACCGGCCTGAGGCATGGAGGAAGAAGCCGCACGAGCGATCGGTGCCAGATTGACCGACAGAGCACGCTCCTGCCGGCGCGCAGCATCCTGCAGCAGGGTCGCCATTCCGGTCACGGAAATGCGATCCGCGCGCATGACCTGGCGGATCAGCGGATCTTTGAGAACTTCGGCGATCGTCAAGTCCCTTTGGGTCATGGTTACCTCCTGTTCGTTGGAGCAGAAGATAAACCGCTTTATTAGCAGTGCGATGTCAGAACCCGGACAAAAACAAGGCAATTCGTTCGATTTTGTTACAGGATAATTGCAAAACCCTTGGGCAGCACATATTCCAAAATTGCAATAAGACCCTAGTTGTCGGTCGAAGAAGGTTGATCGATGGAGATCGGCCTAAGTGGGAGGCCCGCTTGTTCCGCGAAGGCGTAATGTTCTGCAATATCCAGACCTTAATTGTGCAGCTTTTGCGTTTATTATCGCGCGACGCAGAGAGGGATTTTTAAGATTAACCATCAACGATTGGCCGCGCTATGTATTCCTCAGATCAGACCAGAGAAGATGAGCGTCTCATCTACCACGCAGACCTTCTCAACCAGCTTTCAAATCCCAAGCGACTGGAGGTCTGTATCCATCTGTCCGACCATGAGGAAGATGTAAACAGCCTGGCCAAGAAACTTGGAATATCGCAATCGGCACTGAGCCAGCATCTGACCCGCCTGCATCATTCGGGCATCGTCAAAGTGCGCCGCCAGGCGCAATTCAGATATTATAGCTGCGACCATCCCGGCGTTCTGCGAATTCTGAAGACGCTTGCCGAACTTTTTGATGTTGAATCCAAGCCTAAAGCGAGGAATATCGCCGCCGGGAGCGACAGTCACGACGGGAAATCGTAGGGCGGCGACAGGCTTTGCTGCGCCGGCCATCGACCGTGCTGCGAAGATCTGCGCTGGAGCCGGATGATTTTAGGTCGGTTCGACCTAAAATCTGAATACCTCCTGGAATCAAAGGGGTAGAACATGACGCCGGCCAAAATCACCTGACACTTTTCGGCATCATGCCCTGAGGGCGCCAAAGAGGCGCCCAATCCGCGCTCGCTCAAACGCCGCGCTTGTTGCCCCAGATGATGACGTGCAGTTGCGGCAGCACTCTGGCCTCGAACCATCTGTCAACGCTGACCTTGTCGACCAGCCAGCGCATGCGCTCGACAATTCCGTCAATGTCCACGAGGGCATCATCCGCGTCTGCAGGCGGCGGCGTATGATTGCCGGGCTGCAGATAGAGAGGCAAATGAGGATAACGCGACGCGGCCTCCTGCGCATAGGCGTAGTCGAGGTCGTCGAATATGACGATCTTCAGCGCAATTTGCGCTTTATCGCCGGCCATGCGCAGACAGTCATCGAAAGCAGTCCAGTCCGTTATCATGCCGCTCGAAGGCGGTTTCGGGCTCAGCACCAGCACGTCAAGCTCGGCGAACCAGTCCTTGGCTAGGCTCGCTTGCGTTTCCAGCGCAAAACGATAGCCTTGCGCATGGCCGCGCTCGATCAGCGGAGCGAGCGGCTGGATTGCGGGATTGCCGCCCGAGAGTGAAATCGTGAGCGGCTTGCCGCCGGAGAGCCTTGTTACTTCTTGCCAGATTTCGTCCACGGACATTGGCTGCCATTGATCGCGATAGTCACTGTCGACAGCGTGCAGCGTGTCGCACCAGGAGCAGCGATAGTCGCAGCCGCCGGTGCGCACGAAAATCGTTGGGAGGCCGATCAATATCCCCTCGCCCTGGATCGTCGGTCCGAAGATCTCGCTGACGCGAATGCGCGCTTCACTCATGGCCGGTATTCCGCCCATGTCTTCGGCGTCTCGCTGACACGCACAGCCGAGGTCTCCGGCAGCCGGGTCTTGCACCAGTCATAGAAGTGCTTGGCAAGGCACTCCGAAGTGACGCGATCATGGCCGAGGACATCGTTGAGATGGCGGTGGTCGAAGGCATCATCGATATAGCGCTTCAGCGGCTGAAGCTCGTGATAGTCGCGCACGAAGCCGTTCTCATCGAGTTCGGCCGCTGAAAGTTCCACCACGACGATGTAATTGTGCCCATGCATGCGCGCGCATTGGTGATCGTCAGACAGATGCGCGAGCTGATGCGAGGCGGAGAAATGAAACTCCTTGGTGATGCGGAACATCACTTCACCTCCCGGGCAAAGAAGCTTGATGTCGCAGCGACCCAGAAATCGGGATCCTCGTAATCGGTGGGATCGTCGACGGCGGCAAGATGAAAGGCTTCGCGCCGCTCGACGCAGGTGCCGCAGCGGCCGCAATGACGCTCCCCACCCTTGTAGCAGGACCAGGTTTCGGAGAAGGGAACCTGGTGGCGGGCGCCGTCGGCAACGATATCCGCCTTCGAAACCGTCACATAGGGCGCATGGAGCGAAACGCTGGCATAGCCTTCGAGCGCATGGTTCTGCATCTGCTGGAAAGCGTCGATGAAGCCGGGCCGGCAATCGGGATAGATGAAATGGTCGCCGCCGTGAACGGCAACGGCGACCGCATCCGCCTTCTGAGCGGCCGCAAGCCCGAAGGCGATCGCCAGCATGATCGCGTTGCGGTTGGGCACGACCGTCGCCTTCATGGTCTCCTCGGCATAGTGTCCATCGGGCACATCGACATTGTCTGTCAGAGCCGATCCGGTCAGATGCTTGCCGATGGCCGTTATGTCGATGATCTGATACGGCACGCCGAGGCGCTTGGCGCAGGCGCTGGCGAATTCCACTTCCTTGCGATGCCGCTGGCCATAGTCGAAGGAGACGAGGCCGATGAGCTGATGTTCGGCTGCGACCTTATGGGCAAGCGAAACGGAGTCCAGTCCGCCGGAGCAGACGACGATAGTCTTCATAATTCAGGATCCCTTGTTTTGACCGGGTGGGCTGCGACCGGATTTCTTGGCTCCCTAGCAGCAGAAACCGATGGAAACAAGGCATCCCGCTTCATTGATGGCCAGAAGGAGAGCAATGCGACGATGATTGTGCGGCAGGCGACGTTGCCGCGTACCCCTCCTCGGAGATCGGAAGATTATTGAGCAATAGGGCGCAGAACCCCCCACTCTTGTTGCGGATCAAATTCTCCCAATGCGATGTGCGCGTGGTTGCAAAATGCTATTCCTACCGCTGACAAGAGATAGCGAAGGCGCTAGGCATCCCCGACCGGCGCGGTACGGCATTGAGATAATCGATCAAGACATTTGTGTCGAAGAGAGCCTTCACCATTCGCTGCGAATGTCGTCCTGATACGCCAGACCATCGATCTTTCGATCACCCCAGAGCCCGAAGGCCTCTGCTTCGCTATCGACATTGTTCCTGGCCAGAAAGTCATCGACCGCCTTGCGGATCAGTGCTGCTCTCGACATTTTTTCCCGCTGCGCCAGCCGGTCCAGCGCTTTGAATTCCCGTTCGCCGATATCCACCAACGTTCTCATGAGAAGCTCCGATATATGATATCGGGAATATATATCGCTGCCGCAAATTGCGCTATTATGTAGGATCCGCCACCAAAGCTTTTTGTGTTCATTAATTAACGTTGTCGCCGGCAAACGATTCCCGGCTCCGGATCTGCTACGGCAGTCCCACTTGCAGGCTTGCGACAGCAACAATATGCGCCGCAGGCGCGGACATATTGACTTAGATAACGAGACCATCAGCTGACGCCGGCAAATTTTCCCGAGATATTCAGATCCGGATAGTAACCTGCCGGCTTACTGCCAACCGTTTGCCCGCCGGTCAGGCTGCCCTGGATCTCCGGACCGAAGAAGGAATAAGGGAAGGTCGGCGGCAACGCGCTTACAGCATCGAGGCGCCGGCGCAGTTCGGCGGGTATGACGAATTCCAGAGCGCTGAGATTGTCCTTCAGTTGTTCCAGTTTCGTCGCACCGATGATGATCGAGGCGATCCCAGGTTGGGTCATCGCCCAGTTGACCGCCACCTGCGCCATGCTGCGGCCGAGTTCTGCCGCCACCTTCTCCAGTTCGGCGATAATAGCCCAGTTGCGCTCGGTGAATTTCTGGAATCCGGGATTGGTCGTGCCGCGCACGGTTTCGAGCCGGCCTGCAACTTGCCCCTCACCGCTTGGGCGATACTTGCCGCTGAGCAGACCGCTTGCAAGCGGGCTCCAGGCCATGATGCCGGCGCCGTAGCGCGTTCCGAACGGCACGAATTCATTTTCGATATTGCGCTCGGCCAGCGAGTATTCGAGCTGCAGTGCCGAAATCGGCTCGTAACCGCGATGCTCGGCCACGGCCTGGGCGCGGCTGGCATACCATGCAGGAACGTCCGACAAGCCGACATGCCGCACTTTGCCGGAGCGGACAAGATCATCGAAGGTGCGCATGACCTCTTCGGGCGGCGTCAGGCGATCCCAGCAGTGCATGAGATAGAGATCGATGTAGTCCGTGTTAAGCCGCTTCAAAGAACCTTCAACGGCACGCAGGATGTTCTTTCGGCCGTTGCCGGCCGCGTTCGGCGTCTGTGCCGTAAGGTTCATGGTGAATTTGGTCGCAACGACGGCGCCGTCGCGCAATCCGCGTTCGGCGATAAACTCGCCCAGCCAGGTCTCCGACGTGCCGCCCGTATAGGCATCGGCGGTATCGAAGAAATTGCCGCCGGCATCGACATAGGCGTTGAAGATGGCTCGTGCCGCCTCCTTGTCGGCGCCCCATCCCCATTCC